>JBOGUK010000250.1:0-4229 GCA_050695915.1 Anaerolineales bacterium | reverse complement strand
AAAGGAGGGACCGGTGCCAAAAGCTCCTGGCGCCATTCCAAGGATGCTGTACATCAACGCATTCAACAATCCACCGTGACAGATAACCAGATATGAGCCTTCAGGTTTGTTGAGCAGAAAATGCAATGCATTCGACGCGCGTAAATAGAGTTTCCATTGGCCCTCGCCGCCTAATCCGAAAGCGTCATGGTAAGGAGAGCGCGAACTCGGATTGGAAACTAGTCTGGACAGCGCCTCGTACTCCATGTTTTCGGCGCCTCCCATGTTTCGCTCCTGCCATATTTGATCCAGTTCGATCGGCGCCGATATCGCTTTCTGAATGATTTCCGCGGTTTGTTTTGCGCGAACAAGTGGGCTGCTTAAAATTAGATCGAAGCGACGGTTTTCCGCCCTCCAACGGTTACCGAGTGCCTCAGCTTGTCGCAGGCCCCGCTGTGTAAGGGGTGAATCGAAGTGACCCTGTAACCTTTGGTCAACATTGCCTTCCGATTCGGCGTGCCTGAGCAAAGTGATGTTATACATTTTTGGGGCGGTTCTCCACGCGATACACAAATTTCAATCCCGACCAGACTTCATCAACAGCCGCCACCTTCACATCCACCAGGCCGTGCTGCAGTCCGATCTCGCGGACCACGTTCTCATTCAGGTCAGTCTGCATTCCGGATGAACCTTTCGGCCAGGAAACCCAAAGGGTCCCGGAGTAATCGAGTGCCTTGGCAAGCACCGAAATCTTTTGTTCTAGTGGTTTGCGCCTGGGCGTGAAGAAATGAATGAAATCAAGCGCGTGATCTCCACCTAACCTTCTTTTCAACTCAAAGCCAACGGGAAGCGGCCCGAGCGCTTTTTCGTAGCCGTCTGGCGCGTTCAAAATGCAAGCACGTTGCCCGGGTCTGATTCCCAACTTCTTTATTAGCGGTGTTCCGGAATATCCCGCAGGTCGCACTTTACTTCAGTGATCGATGCACAACCGCCGCCAGCGCGGCCCCTGCGCCGGTGCCAACCAGATAAATCCAGAACACGTTCAATGTACCCGTGAATAAAGCCGGGCCCAGAGTGCGCGCCGGGTTCAGCGAGGCGCCGGTTAGCGGGCCGCCCATCAGGATCGCGGCTACCAGTGTGAGTCCAATGGCCAGCCCGGCGAATTCGGTTGACGTTTTCTTCGACGTCGTATGCAAAATGACATTCGCTAGCAGGAATGTCAACAAGGTCTCCAACACGATGGCCTGCAACGGCGTCACACCTTGGGCTGGCACCGTGGCGCCCAGGCCGCTATCCGCACCGCCTAGCACGAAGAACAGTGCTGCGGCGCCGAAAGTTCCGCCAAGAAATTGGGCGACCCAGTACCAAACGGCCTCTGCCCATTTCAATCCCCCGCTCAAGGCCACGGCCAGTGTCACTGCCGGGTTGATATGTGCTCCTGAGATGGCGCCGAATGAATAGGCCATACTAACGATCACCAATCCATGCGCCAGCGCCACGCCTACTAATCCACCCACCCCGAGCGCACCGGCCCCGGCGCCGATGAAAATCAGCGCCGCAGTTCCAATGAATTCTGCAAGAACCTTCTTCGTGTTCATGTTCACCTCATTAGGATTAACTGATTAGCCGATTATCTGTTCTTTTCATCCTTCATCCTTTATCCTTCGTCCTTGTTTTCCAATCCCGCGCGCCGCGCAGGAATTGGTCACCGCTCATCGCTTTTTTACCCGCGGGTTGCAGTTCATCAAGTATCAATAATCCATTACCCGTACTGATTGCAGGCTTTCCCTCATGTTCAATGCGCAGTCCCGGTTCAGTAAAGTGGCCGTGTAAGGCATGCGCCCGGTGAATTTTCAATGGGGAACCGTTCCACATTGTAAACGGGCCTGGCCACAGATTGAAAGCGCGCACTTGCCGCTCCAACTCCCGGGCTGATTTATGCAAGTCCAATTCGCCATCCGCTTTTTTCAGGAGCGGCGCATTTGTCACGCCCTTTGATGGCTGCGGTCGGGGTTGCAGCTTCCCGGAGAAATAATCTGGCAGGGTCTCGATCAGGAGCTTTGCCCCCAACCCTGCCAGTTTCTCGCTGAGCGAGCCCGCGGTATCGTCATCCTTAATACGGGTTGCTCGCTGGCTGAGGATCGGTCCTGTATCCAGTCCCGCATCCATCAGCATGATGGTTACGCCTGTTTCCTTGTCGCCATGCAGGATCGCCGCCTGGATCGGGGACGCTCCCCGCCAGCGCGGCAGCAGCGAGGCATGCACGTTGATGCAGCCATATTTCGGCAAATCCAGCACCTCTTGCCGCAGGATCTGCCCGAATGCAGCAACCACGATAGCTTCCGGATCCCAATCGCGTAATTGGCTGACGGCCTCCGGTTCCTTCAGCCGCACTGGCTGAATAACTGGGATTTCTAGTCGCTCCGCAAGCATCTTTACTGGCAGTGGGCTTAGCTTTTTGCCCCGGCCCGCCGGGCGATCCGGTTGGGTTACCACCCCTGCGACCTCGTGATGACTCGCCAGCGCTTTCAAAGTTGGCAGGGCGAATTCCGGCGATCCCATGAACACGACACGCGCCATGCGGGCATTCTAGCATGCGCAAAAATCGCGTAACTGCAGGGAAGTTAGCTTCATGGAAGCGTAACTTCCAGAAAATTCAGGCGTTATTACAGTTGGTAAGAAGCAAAATCTGGACTACAATTGCCTTACCCTATTCAGATTAGATAAGGAGATTTTCTATGGCTACAGGCTCTTCATCCGCAACCAGTGACGATAAACTTTGGGCAGCCCTTGCCTACGTGTTTACGCCGTTGGTGCCTATCATCCTCATGTTAATGGAAGACAAGAAAAATCGCCCGTTCATCAAAGAGCACAACATGCAGGCACTGGTCTGGGGTATTGTTGCGATCATCCTTAGCTTCGTCTTGGGTGCGACGATCATCCTTGCGCTGTGCGCATGGATAGTTTACATTCCTCAACTCTATTGGGGATACCAGGCTTACCAGGGCAAGTCTGTCAACATCCCAGTGATCACCAATCTGGTTAAGAACCAGGGCTGGGCCTAGAAAACTCTCCAGCAACGAAACCAAACGCCTGCCTAAGCGTAGATAGTGGCAGGCGTTTTCGTTTTGCGCCAAGGAGTTGAAATGATTGCAACAAAACCTGCAATCGAGCGACCCAGCAATGTTCAGGCGCTCGCCATCATGACCATCGTGAGCGGCGCGCTGAACCTCGTGGTCGGATTGAGTGTGACCTTCAGCCTGGCCATCACGCTGGTGGGCCTGATCTGCACGCCGATCACTATCCTGCCGGCCATCCTGGGAGTGTTCGAAATCCTTTACGGCGCCAAGCTGCTCGCCAACCCGCCGCAGCCTGCGAAGCCCTCGCAGACGATTGCCATTCTCGAGATCATTACGTTCCTTTATCTGAATGTGATCTCCGGCGTGGTTGGCATCCTGGCTCTGCTCTTTTATAATGACCCCGAGGTACAGACATACTTTGAGTCGATTAATTCCTGAGGAGAATGCATGAACAGCAAATCGCTCTGGTACGCCGCCGGCATCGCTGGCGTGGCCGTTGGCTTCGCTTCCGGCATTCCAATCATCAGCGCATTGAACTGCCTGTTTTGCGCCTGGCTTTGGGTCGGCGGTGCAGCTGGCGTGTGGCTCTACAACAAACGTGAAGGAAAGAGCCTGGACGGCGGACAAGGGGCGCTGCTCGGCGCACTTACGGGCTTGATCGCTGCCGTGGTCGCCGTTGGGCTCGGCTTCGCGTTCAATGCCATGGGCATGGGCGCGCAATCCGCTTTCGATCCCGAGATGATGGAAGATTATCTCGGCGGCCTGGCAGTCACTGGTTTGCTGGCGGGAATTGGATTGCTCTTCAATCTAATAGTCTTCCCCATTTTCGGCGCCCTTGGCGGGCTAATCGGAGCGTCGCTCTTTAAGCAGAAGTAGGCTTAGCAGAATATGTGCTTTCCGCGCGTAGAGGCGGTTTGCAAACCGCCCCTACTGCTTGACACATTAGATAACCCCCACTTACAATCACCAAACAATTTAACGAGATCGATGGAGAATACTAAGTCAGCAACTATTACCTGACGGCAATATTTGCTGGGCTTAGTTGCCGAAGGTGCAAGGATAGCGAACGTTATCCGAAACTCTCAGGCCAAAGGACATCCTCTCGCCTCACTCTGGAAAAAGTCAAACAAAACCAGCTTTGGCTGTTTTTGTTTGACTAACCGACGGGGC
>JBOGUK010000249.1:0-5482 GCA_050695915.1 Anaerolineales bacterium | reverse complement strand
AAGTTGGGCTGCCAGGTTAGCCACCAGGGCCGCCTGCTGCTCAACGGTGGCTGCCCGGCGACGGAACTCCTCGACTGCGGTCTGCTGTGCCTTGCGGGTTTCGGTGACGCTGGCAAGCTGGCTTTCCAGGTCTTTTAGCCTCGTTTTGCGGTCCTCCTCCTCGTCCAATTCGGCATTGATCTCCTGCAAGCGACCATCGAGTGTGTCGATCTCCCCTTCGATAACTTTGCGCCGCTCTGCGGCGCCTTGCCGGTAACGTTCCCAGATCTCGAGCCCGAGCACGGAGCTCAGGATGCGTTTGCGATCGGCCGGGGCGTTCTGGGTGAATTGGACTGCCTTCCCCTGCAGGAAAAATGAAGCATTCACAAAGGTTTCGTAATCCAGCCGCAGCGTTTCCCGAATTTTCGACTGAGTTTCACGCAAGGCGTGCTCCGTAAGCGCTTTCCACATGTTCTCCTCGGTTTGGATATGAAATTCCAGGACAGTGGATTTGTCGCGCGGGCTGATACGTTGGACGCGATAAGTGTTTCCTTCGTATTCGAACGTGAACGTTACTTCGGCAGATTGAGCATGGGAATTGATCAGCGCGTCGTCACGTGTGCGCGCCTGGCCGAAGAGGGCGAAGGTGATGGCATCGAGCAGCGACGATTTCCCGGCCCCATTCGGACCCGAAATACAGGCCAGATCGAATTTGGTGAAATCCAGATCGGCAGGATCGCGGTAGGAGAGAAAACCGGCAAGGGATAAATGAATAGGAATCATGTGCGCGTGACGCCGGGAATTCTAACTGGTCTGAATCGCAGGATTCGCTCGAAATTTTCAATGGACTATAATCGCCCGAACAGGACTGGAGGATCAATGCGGATTGCATTGAATTGGAAACACGGTGTGAGTTTCAAAGGTGAGGCGCCTGCCAGCGGCTATTCGCTGGATCTCAGCAATGATCCCGACTCAGGCGGCGCGGGCGACGGGTTTCTGCCGATGGAGCTCATGGCTTTGGGGCTAGGCGGATGCACCGGGATCGATGTGGTTTCCATCTTGCAGAAAAAGCGGCAAGACGTTTCAGCGTTTGAAGTGAGGGTGAATGCGGAGCGCCAGGAAGAACACCCGCGTGTGTGGACGCATGTTTTGATCGAATACATTGTGACGGGGAAGGATATCGATCCGGCAGCCGTGGAGCGCGCAATCGAGTTATCTCGAGAAAAATACTGCGCCGCGCAGAATATGCTTAAGGCCGCGGTTCAGATTGAATCGCGCTATGAGATTATTTCGGGCTAGGTAACTAGTTTTCTGAAGTTAGCGGCGTCGCTTGTAAATCGGGGGTTGGGATTGGAACGTAGGCCGCCTGCGAGATCATGCCTGTACCTGCATCCGAGCACGTACAAGCAGTAACCAGATGTCCCAGCTTGGTTAACGTGCCGAGATAAACGGCTAAGCCTTCGGCAGGTGCCCAACCTTCCATTACAAATGGTAATGCCCCTGCTGCGTTGATCCATTCCCCGTTGTATTTGCGAGCGATGTGGACATGCGTGCCCGTCGATTCGCCGCCTTCGCACGAAGGGTGCCCTACTGGCTGACCGGCAAGGATGTATTGGCCCACGCGAGCACGATTGTGCTTCGAAAGGTGAAGATAGAAGATCACCCAGCCGGTACGCTCGTCGCCATCCCCATCAAGGTCAAGGACAACCACCCCGGTTTCAGAGCGCACGACAACCCCATCGGCCATGGCGGTGGCCCAGGTGTCGGTTGAAATGCAGCCTTTAGTAAGTAAACCCGGTGCAAAATCCAAAGCGGCGAAAGGCTCACCGTCACCCCAGCCGGTATGTGGGCCACCGGTGTAGGCCCAGAGATCTCCAGGGACGAAGGGCAGACGAAATTCCGGTTGGGACAGAGAACCCGGGATGTGAGCGATATCGTTTTGCCACGGATCGCCGAAAAGATCGACATATACTGCCGCCAACCCTTCCGGTCCGATACTGGTTTCGAACTCTGCCGGGCGAGTTTCATTGAAGAATAATTGCAGCGCCACGGTTGATGCGTTCACCCACGGGTCGGGGCGATACAGGCTGCCATCAGGCAATTCGAATTCGATCAATTTCCCGTTGCGCCAGGCGTAATAGCCGTTGTTCAGCTCATTCGCGGCAGCCACGAGCTGCAAGTAGACTCCAGCATGGCCGCGGCGGGCCAGCCGCAAGGGGTAGGTCTCCCAGGCAGGCAGCAGTTCCGGCTGGCTAAGGGCCCCTGACTGGTATTCCAGCAAAGCCAGCAACAGCCGCGGGCTGACGCTGAAGTTTGTGGCCACCAGATCCACCAGACCGGCGCCCGAACGGATTCGACCCGATGCATATTCGCGGTATTCCGCCAGCCAGCCCGGGTGAGTATCGACGAAAGCTGGTGTATCGAATTCGACAACGCCCGGCCCATTCACGAAATGACTATCTGGAATGATGCGAAAGGAGGTGCCCCAGAAAGCGCGGTAGTAGATGGGGATTTTCATCGGGAACCCAGCCGGCAGCGTGGCCACACCCGAAGGGATTTCGGGGTTGGCTCTCATGATCTCTTCGATGGTGGTGTTGAAGCGCGCGGCCAGCGCGATCAGGTTGTCCCCGTTCTGGGCCGTGTAATCGACCAGCTGCCCTGGGTCGTAGGCAGGTCTTGCTGGCAGCGGGGTCGAGGTGATGCCGGGAACAGTGGCTTCTACCGTTGGTGTTTCTTGTGGCGCTGAGCCTTGGGCAACCAGATCGGCTGCTGGGGAAGCGCAGGCTGCCAGCGTGAATGCGATGCAGGGAATAGCTGTGAGCGACCTGCGCGCCCGGCGTGGTGACATTGGCAAGGATTATACGTTTTGTAAGGTCGGTCGAAATGGGCCGGAGGTTTTCTAAGGTTAGGCTAAGTTAACCAGAAAATCCCCGAAGATTTGGACAGCAGCGGACAGCGTTTTCTCCATTTCCTCGTAGCCCGCTCCGCCGTGCCCGACTCCGTGCATCGAAAATATATATGTGTGCGGTTCCTTAGGATTGCCTGGCAATTCAATAATTGCGCTGTCACCAACCACACCGGGCCATTCCACCAGCGACCCGCGCTTGTTATAGATCACGCTTCCCCGCGGAAGCTTGCCGCGCAATTCGCCGATGCGGGACTCGTCATTAGGGGTGTATGCGGACATCAGGTTCAGCAACGCTGTGCGGCTCTCTTTTGAAATCCAATACCCGGCATGGAATCTTTCGAGGATATAGACGATCTCGGAGGCCGAACTTCGGCGGGGCTCGATCCCGGTTTTTTCGAGTCCCCAGTTTTCCCAGAGAGCATCAAGAGTACCGACCTTCAAGAATTTTGTGAGAACTTCTGTAGCTAATTCTTCCGAATCTACAATCATGGCCTCAAGAAGCTGGGCAAAACTGCGCCCAGCTGTCCCATGCTCGCGCAAATAAGTTTCTCGGTCTGAAATCTCTTGTCCGTCCAACCATTTGTAAAAGGCCAACGCAATAGGGATCTTGATCGTGGAAGCAGGGTGAAAACCTTCGTACGGGTTGTACTGGTAAAGTGTAGATGCTCCCATTTCTTTGATCTCAGCAAACCAGTCTCCCCGCGCGCGCTGCAGCAGGGGATCTAGGTCTGTGCGCAGTTTCCTGCTGGCGGGATCCATGGGAAATTCGAGACGGCGACTGTCTTTGATACGCCAGACTATGAAGCCGCCTCTGCCAACATTGCCGTACTTGTTTCGCAGGCTGCGATCAGCCCAATCACGGAATTGTCCAACGCCAGGGTTACGCAGCTCATAGAGAATGCGCTCCTCAATGGTGATCCCTTCGGGATTGAAGAAGTTTGTTACCGAATGGGCCCGCCCATGATCATCTACATGATTAACCACCAGGGCGTGTTCGAACGTATCGCCAGGACCGGCGTTCAAATACACGAGGTCACCCGATACCAGTGGAAAAGAATTGAAATCGAACTCGGACGCAGGCTGATCGAATCGGTAAATTAAGTATTCCTTGGAGGGAAACGTGTTTTCAATCGGGCGCGGGTTATCACGAGGGTTGATCAGCCAGAAATCCGCCGGGCGCGCCCAAAGCCCTAAAAGCCGCGCGCTCTGCAAAATGGTGATCGCCAGCGGACCGCACATGGTGGAGGAATGTTCGTTAGGGCCTTCGATGAAATCGATATCCAGTGCAACTTGATTAGCGCTAGCTTCATCTGGCGCCAGGAAACGGCGGGAGGCTTCCAGCAATCTTTGTCGCTGCGCGGGGCTGAGAACCTCCTGGCTTGTAGGTGGGATCGAACAATACGGAGGCTCACCGGGGGCGTAATGGGCTACCCTGGGTCGCGCCGCCAACCCCAAGAGACTCAAAGACGCCAGCTTCAGGAAATCTCGCCGGGAAAGGGAAGATTTCATTTAATACGGATCGTTGGAACTGAACGCGATCTGGGCGAAGATGTTACTGCAAACGCAGGCTGTGATCGAAATACCGTCCCGCGCCAGAGTGCCCAAAAAAGGAGGGCGCGCCGGCGGCCAAGTTAGCGCGCCGTCGTCTTCCATAACCCAGCCGCTGAAGTTGAATGGCAGCGGCCCGGAGGCCGGAATCCATTCCCCATTGTATTTGCGGGCGATGTGCAAGTGTGTGGCGGTGGCTTGCCCGCCTTCGCAGGAAGGGTTGCCCAATGGGTCACCGCGGTCTACCCAATCTCCGACGCGGAGATGATCGTTGTTGGTTACATGGAGATAAAGAATAACCCAGCCCGTTTCCTCCCTGCCGTCATTATCCAGATCGACGACCACGATCCCGTTATCTGAGCGCACCACCAGCCCCGATGCAGCAGCGGTGATCGTGGCGTCGGAGGGTACGCAGCCGGGCAAGCTGCTGCTGGGAGCGAAGTCCAACGCGGCCATGGCGCCTTCGCGATCCCAGGCGCCGTGGGGCCCGGAGGTGAAATACCAAATCTGGGTGTTGTAAAACGGCAAACTGAGGTGCGGTTGCTCCAGCGCGGTTGGGAATAATGGCTCGACTTGCGCGGCGCGCGCCCAGGGATCAGGGAACATCGCCTCCGAATGTGTGAAAGGAAAACCTGCATTTGGATCCATGGCCCCAAGCCAGGATTCATAATCGTAAAGTTGCGCGAATAAGAATTGGATGGCCACCGTGCCGGCGTTTAGATCAGGCGGGATGCGCATCCTCTCGCCGTCTTTGAACGTGAGCTCCGTCAGCGAGCCGTCGCGCCAACCGTAATAACCGAGGGAAAGCTGTCGGGCCGCCCAAGCCAGTTGGTGGTACAACCCGCGCTGCTGGGGATGGACGTAACCAATAGGGTAGGCCACAGCAGGTTCACTGACCGGATGTCCCAGCACCCAGTTGCTTTGATACTGAAGAATTGAAAGCAGCAAGCGGGGGTTGATCGATTGCTCCAGCGCTACGCGCTCGACGACCGCCGGGCCGTTGTGCCATCCCGAGGGCAGGTATTCCCGGTAGGTGGTGAGATAGCC
>JBOGUK010000248.1:0-6802 GCA_050695915.1 Anaerolineales bacterium | reverse complement strand
GCCTGAACGAAAACCAGGAGTGCGATTGCGATACTACCCTTGCAAACGCACTAATCACCGACGCCAATTCCATTTCGAAGGCCACAAGAAAGAAATTGGGTATCCTCGTCGATAAGTACGTGGCCTGAATGGCTAGCTATCAATCCATCAGGCGGCTGCTGCCCGCCAGCACTTCCGCCAGCCTGTTGCTGCTAGCGGCTTTCTTCCTCATCCTTATCGCGTTGGGTCTCACACTTTCGCCCGCCGTCCGGGATCGTTCCTTTGATGTCCTTGGCGAATTACGTTGGAGCCATTGGCTGGGTGTCGCCGTCTGGATCATCGCCTTTTTCTTTGTCGATCGCGCTTCGAAGTTAAGTATCGGAAACCGCGATCCCTTCATCGTTCCCGTTGCGGGATTGCTCAGTGGCTGGGGGCTGCTTACCATCTGGCGCCTGACCACGGTCTTCGGCTTTCGCCAAGTGCTATGGATTGCCATCAGCGCTGCCGCTTTCATTTTTGCGCTCAAGTACAAAGATCAGCTATTGCCCGTGTTGCGAAGATACAAATATCTTTGGTTGCTGCTTGGATTTGTGATTACTGCGCTCACTTTTTTCTTCGGCACAAATCCTTCCGGCATCGGTCCCCATCTCTGGCTGGGCTGCTGCGGTGTCTACTTCCAGCCAGCGGAACTCTTAAAGTTGTTGCTGATCGTCTATCTGGCAGCTTATCTGGCGGACCGCCAGCCGCTCACGTCCAGCCTCCTTCCCTTGCTCGCACCCACCGCTTTGATGACCGGTGTGGCGCTTCTCCTCCTGATGATCCAACGCGATCTGGGTACCGCGTGGGTTTTCATTTTTATCTACACCATCATGATCTACATCGCCGCCGCGGATCGCCGGGTGCTTCTGGCAAGCCTGCTGATCCTTGTCTTCGCCCTGTTCACGGGATACGAGTTGGTGACTTTAGTTCACCTGCGCGTCGAATCCTGGCTGAATCCCTGGCTCGATCCCAGCGGAAGTTCGTATCAGATCGTCCAGGCGCTGCTCGCCATCGCCGCGGGCGGCATTTTCGGCCGCGGTCCGGGGTTGGGCAGCCCCGGCTTCGTTCCCGTATCGCACAGTGATTTCATCTTCACCTCCATCGCGGAGGAAAGTGGTTTGCTGGGAGCGATGGGATTGTTGCTGCTGATCGCCTTGCTCAGCATCCGCGCTCTGCGTATTTCGATGTTCGCCCGGGACGCCTATCAGCGTTATCTCGCCGCCGGCTTGGGCGCCTACTTCGCTACGCAGAGCCTCTTAATCATTGGTGGAACCATCCGCATGCTGCCGCTCACGGGGGTCACGCTGCCATTCGTCTCCTACGGGGGCTCGTCGATGCTGATCTCGTTTTTTGGCCTCCTGATGCTGGGCTTGATCAGCCACGATTCCGTCAACCGTTCCACACCACTGCTGCGCACTGAACCCACATTGTTCATCGCTCGCGGTTTTTTGGCGGCCACTGCAATAGCTGCGCTGATCACCGGCTGGTGGGCCGTTGCGCGCGGTCCGGACCTGCTTACCCGCGGAGACAACGCCCGCCGCGCCCTCTCGGATCGCTACGTGTCGCGCGGCGCTCTGCTCGACAGTAATGGCAATGTGCTCACCAGGACAATCGGCGAAGCAGGGGAATACGTCCGTGAGTATCTCCACCCAAAACTTAGCTCAGTGCTTGGCTATTCACACCCTACCTATGGCCAAGCGGGACTGGAGAATGGCCTCGACCCGATCCTGCGCGGTGAGGAATATCAACCATCGCTTTCCCTCTGGAATCACGTCCTTTATGGCCAACCCTCACCGGGATTGGACGTTCGTCTCAGCCTCGATCTTGACCTGGAAACTAAGGCCGCCGATTTGCTCGGGGATCGAAACGGCGCCGTCATTGTCATCGAACCGACCAGCGGAGAGATTCTCGCCATGGTCTCTTCTCCGACATTCGATGCCAACACACTGGATGTAGGCTGGCAAGAGTTGTTGGAATCAGACGACTCCCCGTTGCTGAATCGCGCCGCGCAAGGCGCCTACCCACCCGGCGCCACGCTGGGCCCGTTCCTGCTTGCTGCGGCGCGCGCCGAAGACATCCTGCCTAACCTGCCAAGCGAGCTTGGCTATTCCTCAGGAGATGTGAGCCTGGACTGCATCCGCAATCCAGCCGATCCCGAGGATTGGGACGAGCTCATCGCCGCTGCCTGCCCCGGCGCGCTCGCCGAGTTCGGCGTGGCGTTGGGCAGCGAACGGCTGCTGGCGCTTTTTGATGCGCTGGGCTTTTTCACGGCGCCCGCGATAGAACTTGATCTCCAAGCCCAAGCCAACCCGATGAGCCTGGACCGTCCCGGCGCTGCAGCGGCAGGCGTCGATACATTGCGCATCAGTCCCTTGCAGCTTGCGTTGGCGGCTTCCGCATTGAGCAACTATGGTGTGATCCCAGCGCCAAAAGTTGCACTTGAAATTGAAGACCCGGCGGGTGGCTGGCAACCGTTCCTTTTCGCAGGCGAGCCGCGCACGGCGCTAAACAGCGCATTCGCGCTATCCACTGCGCAAAACCTGGCAAATCCAAATCTGCCGATATGGGAACTCATCGCCGAAGCGATCGACCCTATTGGACGAACGTACACCTGGTACCTGGCAGGCACTCTCTCCGGCGAGGCCGGATATGACCGGGTCGTAGTCGTGTTGCTGGAACTCGATTACCCCGCTTTAGCCCGAGCGATCGGGCGAGCGTTGATTATTGATTCAGATGCGTAGCTTGTAAAGTATTAATATTACTTTTGACTAGGCAGGGGGTAGTTAATAGTTAAACCTTCAGGCCCCCATTCCATGTAAGCTTCAAAATGCCCGGGGAATGGTGACACAAGAGTGCCGTTTGTGTGAAATTAGGTGGTTTTGTAAAGGTTTTCTCGATCCTGTCATTCCTCGCGACGCCTGATCGCCTACGGTGCTCACTGCTGCTCGGAAGGACAAGATTTTGTGGAAACCTAAAATTCCACCCTCACGAATCTCCTCTTGCCCACCTGCAGCACGCCGCTCTTCGATAGCGGCGCGTTGACGTCCTCGAGGACGGCGCCGTCCAACTTCACGCCCTTCTGTTCGACCAGGCGGCGGGCTTCGCTCTTGCTCTTGGCTAAACCAGCATCCATCAAGATCTCCAGCAAGGTTTGCTTCGCCTGCGCGCGGTGCACAGGGATATCTTCCGGCGTGTCGCCCTTCTGGAATACGCGGTCGAAGTTTTCCCGCGCCCGGCGGGCCTCCTCGCTTCCGTAGAAAATCTCGGTGATCTCGTCGGCGAGGCCCGCCTTCGCATCTCGGGGATGCAAGCTGCCGTCGGCCAGCGCTTTCTCCTTCGCGGCTACCTCGCTTGCCGTCCAGCGAGTGACCAGCCGCATGTAGCTGCCCATAGCTTTGTCTGGAATGCTCATCACCTTGCCGAACATGTCATCTGCGTTCGTATTGATCGGGATGTGATTGCCCAGCGATTTGCTCATGCGGATCACACCGTCCGTGCCGGGGAGGATGCCCATGATGATACCGATATTCGGTTTTTCCCCCAACGCTTCCATCAGCTTCCGCCCAGCGGTGATGATGTTGAAAAGCTGGTCGGTCCCGCCCACCTGAACATCCGCTTTCAACTCATAGGCGTCGTAGGCCTGCATGATGGCATAAAAGGTTTCATGCAGGTAGATGGGGTCACCCTTTTCCCAGCGAAGGTGGAAGTTCTCGCGGGTGAGGAACTGCTGTATGGTGAAGTTGGACGCAAAGCGGATCAAATCCGCAAACGTAAGTTTTGAGAGCCAATCACCGTTGTAGCGCACCTCAGTCTTGTTCTTGTCCAGAACCCTGAAGGCCTGATCAGCATAAGTGCGCGCATTTTCCGCTACCTCTTCCGCAGAAAGTTGCGGTCGCAGCTTGTCTTTGTCTGATGGGTCTCCTATCAGGGAGGTGTAGGTACCGATAACGAAAGTGGTGCGGTGGCCCAGGTCCTGGAACTGGCGCAGCTTGCGTATCTGGATGGTGTGCCCCAGGTGCAGGTCGCCGGTGCGCGGATCGAAGCCACCGTAGACGCGCAGCTCGCGCCCGGCTTTCTCGGCTTCCGTCAGCCGCTGGCGCAGCTCGCGCTCCATGGCGGCGTGCAGGTCAGCGTCGCCGTATTCAGTGCCCTGCATCAGTGTGGCTACTTGCTCATCAATGTTCATCGTTCACACCTGTTCTGCAGGTTAGCCTTCCTTAAACAAATACGCCCTCGTTGGCGAGGGCGCGCACAACCCCACCGCCGAATTAATCTGCAGTGGGGTAAAAATATGCATGCGCAAATTCACAGTGCACAATCGCATTATATACGGAATCGGTGGCCAGTAGTTGGGGCCGGCGTTGAACCTGCTGATGCGCGGCGCGCCAGCATGTGAACCCCTGTGCTATAATCCGTGCCTGTTGTGGCGGAAAGGCATCCGCCCAGGAAATACACAATTGCGATCGCGTTATGCAAAATAGCCTGAAGGACCCAGTCCTTGTCCTTAACGCAAATTACGAACCACTGAATGTGTGCACCATTCGCCGCGCGATGGGCCTCGTTTTTGCAGATAAGGCCGCCATGCTGCTGAACGGCCGCGGTGAGATCCACACGGCCCGCGAGATCTTTCCGGCGCCTTCGGTCATTCGCCTGGAGCGCATGGTCAAGCGCCCTCGCCCCACAGTCAAGCTCAATAAGCACGAAGTCTTCCGCCGCGACAGCTACACCTGCCAGTACTGCGGCAGGTCGGATGCCGATCTCACGCTCGACCACGTGATCCCCCGCCGCCTCGGCGGCAAGCACAGTTGGGAGAATTTGGTGACCGCCTGCAGGGTTTGCAATCACAGGAAGGGCGGCCGCATGGCGGATGGCGCCGGCATGCAGCTTCGCAAGCACCCGGAGGCCCCCACCGCCTCGGCCCAGTACATTTTCGGCCGCTACCTGAATACGTTCGGCGAATGGGGCGAATACATTCAAGGCTGGTAGGGGATTTTTTGTTTTAAGGGGAACGTTTCTTTTATCCCACGCGCGAGATCATTCAGGGGTTTTAAGGGGCGTATGTGGCTTTGTAGGGCGGGTCTAAGACCCGCCCTTGATTTGAATGGGTGGGTCTAAGACCCACCCCTACGGAATCCGCGAGAGGAATAATCCGTCCGTGGGTAAAGTCCTCAGGCTTTCGTCTTCTTCGCCCGCTCGCCCGTGTGCCGGTAAACCAGCAACCCGGCTGCCACAACGAACACCACCGCCATCAGCGTCTGGTTGGCGTTGATGCCGCCAAGCTGCGACGCATCCAGCCGCAGGAATTCCAGCATAAAGCGAATGAAGGGATAAGTCAGTAGGTAGATCAGGAAAATGTCACCGGGTTTGAGGCGCCTTTCGTACACGCGCCCCACCCATACCAGGAAGAACACCGACGCCAGGCTCCACAGCGATTCGTACAGAAAGATCGGGTGATACGTTGAAAATTGCGCGAACTCCGGCAGCCGGCTTTGCGGGGGGATCGTGATCGCCCACGGCACGTCCGTGGGCGCACCGTAGAGTTCCTGGTTCACGAAGTTGCCCCAGCGCCCGATGGCTTGCCCCAGCGCCACCGGGGGCCCGGCGATATCGAACCAGGCGCGGTAATCCTCACCGCGGCGCTTTGCCAGATAGTAAAAAGTCAGCCCCCCGCCGAGCACGGCACCCGGGATACCCAGCCCGCCCCGCCACACTGCGATGGCATCCAGAGGATGCGAGAGGTAATACTGCGTAGTGATGCCCACCGCCACCATCGAGGGCGGCGGGGTGAAGATGTGCCACAGCCGCGCGCCAACCACGCCGGCGATCACCACCCAGAACAAACTGTCCCACAGGAAATCCACCTTCATCTTCTTGCGCATCGCCAGGCGTTCCGCCAGGTAAGCGGCGGCCACCACGCCGAGCATCAGGAGGATTCCGTAGAAGCGGATGTAAAGCGGGCCTAAATGAATACCATATTGGTCGATCGACATGAATTCTCCTTCTTACGATCTGCGGCTGTGCGCCACGTGGCGCACATGCAGGATCCTTTGCACTGCAGTCAGGTTTGCGCCGAGCGCGATCAGTACAACCCCAACGAATGGGATATTAAACAGCAGTGAGGGGCCTAGGATAAAGTAGCGTTCCACGCGGCTGAACCAGCCGATCTTCGCCTCCAGCCCCACGCTCTGCGCCCGCGCCCGGATATACGACACCAGCACCGACCCGAACGCCGCCAGGTATACCGCCATGACGAACCACGGATTCGCCACCGAATGAGCGTACCACAGCAGCCCCGCGTAGGTGACCAACTCCGAATAGCGGTCGGTGACCGAGTCCACGAACGCACCGAAATCCTGCCGCTCGCCGCGCAGACGGGCCAGCGGCCCATCGAGTGCATCGAGCGGCGTCATCGCCAGGTAGATGAAGCCACCGAGCGTGAAGCGCCCTTGGGAGAGGAAGTACGCGCCGATGGAAATGCCCACTAGCCCCGCCAGCGTGAGCATGTTGGGGTGGATGCCCAAGCGGTTCTGGAACTCGGCTGCCGGATCCAGGAACCACTTGAAGCTGATCCGCAGGCGGTCGGTGAACGTGATCGGATCCGGAACTAGCTTGGCTTTGCGTGCTGGCAACGATCGGTGCCTGCCTTTCGTGATGAAGTGCGCCGCGATGTTCAGGCGGAAGGCAGATTATACGATAGGGTGCTTATGGCTGTCTTTTATCGACCGCCCGGAGGCGCAGGAATCTGCAGATCTCGGCATATCTTGCGAGCAAGAAATGGATTGAT
>JBOGUK010000247.1:0-5151 GCA_050695915.1 Anaerolineales bacterium | reverse complement strand
CCCCGGCGCCGAGGCGCCGTAGCGCTCGATCGAAATAATGGCGCCCTGCTCGCCCACCCAGCGCTCCCAGCCTTGGGCCACGCCAGCTTCAATGGCAAGGCGCGATTTCACGCTAGGAAGTAGAACTTCTTCCTGGTAACGCTTCGTGCTTTTTTCGAAGAGCTCCCAGGATGGGAATGAAACCAGCCGCACGCCGCGCCCGGATTTCGCAAGCTGCTTGCCAGCCTCAACGATCAACTGCACTTCTGAACCCGATGCCATCAAGATGATCACTGGCGCTTTGCCTCCGAGGTCGGCCATCACGTACGCTCCGTTGTGCAATCCCTCCTCTGAAGCGAACTCGCCTCTATCGAAGGTGGGCACATTTTGACGCGTAAGAATCAGACTGGTGGGACCATTGCGGCGCGCAATCGCCGAGCGCCACGCCTCACGCGTTTCATTGCCATCCGCAGGGCGGATGACCACCATATTCGGCATCGCCCGGAGCGATGCTAGGTGCTCGATGGGCTGGTGCGTGGGGCCATCTTCGCCAAGGCCCACGCTATCGTGGGTGAACACCCAGATGCTGGGGTAAGGCGAAAGCGCCGACAATCGTATCGAAGGGCGCATGTAATCCGAGAATATCAGGAAGGTTGCCCCGAAGGCGATCGTTCCTGGCATCAAATTCATGCCGTTCACGATGCCCCCCATGGCATGCTCGCGCACGCCGAAGTGGATGCTGCGCCCTTGCGGCGTTGACGCCTGGAAATCGGGCGCGGAATCGATGAAAGTCTTGGTCGACGGATGCAAATCGGCCGAGCCGCCAATCAAATCGGGGAGCCGGTCGGCGATGGCATTGATCACTTTGCCGGACGAGACGCGCGTTGCCATCCCTTTCGCGTCTGCGGGGAAATCGGGGAGGCCGGCATCCCAGCCCTCTGGCAGGGCTCCGTCTACAACACGCTGCAATTCATCGGCAGGCTGCGGGTGCGCCTGACGGTAAGCGGCGAATCTGGTTTGCCATTCAGCTTCCCATTGTGCGCCGCGCTCGAGCGCCCGGCGATAAAACTCCAAAACGTCGCCCGGGATAAGGAACCAGGGTTCCAGCGGCCATCCAAGGTTCTCTTTTGCACCGTTCAACTCCTCCACGCCAGGCGCTTCGCCATGCGCTTTTTCCGTCCCTGCCTTCTTCGGCAACCCGTAGCCAATCACCGTATGCACTTGAATCAATGAGGGTCTTGGATCCTCCTTTGCCGCTTCTATCGCCGAATGGATGGCTTCGACATCGTTGCCATCCGCGACGCGCTGCACATGCCAGCGGTAAGCTTCAAAGCGTGCGGCGGCGTTCTCGGTGAACGCCAGGTCCGTGCTGCCATCGATTGAAATGTTGTTATCGTCGTAAAGGAAAATGATCCTGCCAAGTTTCAGGTGTCCCGCAAGCGACGCCGCCTCCGAGGAAACGCCTTCCATCAAATCGCCATCGGTGACGATGGCGTAAATGCGCTGATCGAAGATGTCATGCCCCGGTCGATTGAATCGCGACGCCAGATGAGCCTGAGCGATGGCCATTCCAACGGCATTGGCGAAGCCCTGGCCCAGAGGGCCAGTGCTTACCTCTACGCCGGGGGCGATCCAATACTCGGGATGTCCGGGCGTCTTGCTTTCCCATTGACGGAAATTCTTGATTTCCTCCAGCGGAAGATCGTATCCGGTGAGATGCAACAAGGAATACAGCAGCATGGAGCCGTGACCGCCGGAAAGCACGAAGCGATCACGATTGGCCCATTTTGGATTGGCCGGGTTATGGCGCAAATGGCGGGTCCACAGGGTGTAACCGATGGGCGCGGCGCCCATCGGGAGGCCGGGGTGTCCGGATTCCGCAGTTTGCACCGCGTCGGCGGAGAGGAAACGCAGCGTGTTGATGGCTCGCTGCTCTAATTCTTTGGATGGTGGCATGCGATGAAAGTCAATTGTATTGTAATGCCACTCAGGCCTCGAGATTCATAGGGACGGGTTTAGAAATCTGTCCCCTCGTCGAAGGCGAGGATCATCCCCGAAACAGACTTTGCTATGACACTGTGGTTCAGAACGCAATGCTCATTGCAATGCCGAATAACGCGATGGCGTAGGCACCCCCGACATGGATAAATTATCTCAATGTTGAATCCCCGCCTACGGCGGGGCGGACAGGTCTGAGACCTGTCCCTACGGTTATGTTTTATGTCTTGTGTACCGAATGCTCCTCCCCACATATAAGGTGTATCGGATAATCCCATTCCTGTTTACTTGTATACTTAACCCATGTCGTCGAAGGATCAATTCCCGAGTCTGGTGGGCTGGCGCGGAACGCGGAATACTTTGCATGCCTACGTGAAAGTGCTCGGCGAAATTCGCGCCTCGTTCACTCCGGAACAGCCTCGATTCAAAAATATAGGCTTGCGGCTCTACACAGCAGGATTGACCACCACGCCGATCCCGCATCCTACAGACAAAAAGAGGCATTTCGCACTCAGTATGGACCTGCGCAATCATTACATTTTGCTGAGCACCAGTGAAGGCGAAGTGCAGCAATTCCGCATGAGTGAAGGGTTATCCGCTACCAAGATGGGTGACCAGTTGTTGGCGCGGATGGCCGAATTGGGCATCTCGGGCAACGTGAACAAATCGCGATTTGAAAACAACGACGAACGCGAATATGCCCTGGACAAGGCGGAGAATTACTTCACAGCGCTCAGCCACATCGGCAGGATCTTCGATGATTTCCGCGCTGAACTCGACGGCGAACCGGATCCGGTGCAATTCTGGCCGCATCATTTCGATCTCGCCTTTATTCTGCTGGGGGACAAAAAGGTGAAAACCGTTGACGGCGAGTACCCCAGCCAGATCACCTTCGGCTACGCGCCTGACGACCCCGGGCAGCCGAGTTCGTATTTCTACGCCACGCCTTTCCCCTTCGAGGAGAGCGTGACCGAGGAGCAGCTGCCGGATAAAGGCGTGTGGCACACCGCCATATGGCAGGGCGCGCTGCTGCCCTATGAAGAGATCGCCGGCGACCCGGATGCGGAGAAGCGCATCCTGGCATTCTTGCGGGGGGCGTATCAGATCGAAAAAGGCCTAATTTAACTTAGATGAATCTCTTTTCCATTCAGGCTGTGACTAAGTTCAAGCTTCATTGCCCGCGTCAACGAGTCCTCTGCAAAACACATGCGGTGCGCCATTCGCATCAGGTTCATGATTTCTTTTTCATCTTCATCGGAATCGATCGATAGTTCAATTTCAAATCCAACAGCTTCGCCTTCCTTATCCCCCTTGAGTATCGAACCGGTCTCCAGAAAGCGAGCGAGAATATTGACCCGCTCATTCCTGATCGCAAGTTTTTTTCGAAACGCTATGTTCGAAACCTGCGAGAGGATACACATCGCTAATCCCGCCACGAAATAAGAAAGTGGTGTTGGTGCTGTGCCTTCGCCGCCCGGCATGTAGTCACCCTCATCGGCAACAAACGCAAAACGGCCGGCATCGGGTTGGCCGGCAATAGCTTGCTTTCGCCAGCCTGAAATGGTAGTCGCCTCGGCAAAAACTTCGATATTGCGTACTCCGTGCTCCGTGGAATTTTGCATCTTTCCTCCGTTCAACGTCCCCAGCGCGGCTGCCAATCGCAGATGTCGTTGTCAGTCAAGCGGCGCGGGTCCCCGCCATCAATGCGCATAATATAGATCTCGCAGCCGAGGTCTTGCCGCGGGTAGTCGCGGTAGGACATGAAGGTGATCCACTGCCCATCAGGTGAAAAACTGGGCGCCAGGTTGCCGAAGCCATCGGTGAGTTGGCGCACGTTTTCGCCGTTGGTATCGAAGATGTAAATATCGCGATCCCAAGCGCTGCCGATGTATGTCGACAGCGTTAATCCATCCGGCGACCAATCGTTGCGCCCGCGGATACCGGTGAGATTCGTTACCTGCCGGAGGTCTGTGCCGTCAGCATCCATGATGAATAGTTGCGGCGCGCCGCTCACCTCGCCCGCGAAGAGCATCTGCGTGCCATCAGGCGACCACACCGGATCCCAGCCACCGCCTTGGCGCTGGGTTAGCTGGATCAAACCTGTTCCGTCCCGGTGCATCACCCAGATGCTGTGGCTGGCCGGATACTCCTTGCCATCCGCGCGAGCATAGAAGGCAATAAACTGCCCATCTGGTGAAGCCGTGGGCGCGTAGGCGGATTGGTTTGTGAGATTGGTTAGTTGTTTGAGTTGCTGCGTGACCAGATCCAGCTCGTAGATCTGATAGCGACCCGTTCGGTTGGAGGTGAATAATACGGAGTTGCCTTCAGGGGCAACGGAAGGAAAGAAATCGTCATAACTTCCACCAGGAGTCAGAACGCGCTGCCCGCTGCCGTCGGCATTGACGATGCAGATCTGATTGCGACCCACGCGCTTACTGAACTGGCAGACGTAGACGATCTTTCCGGTCGGTGGCGCGTCACGATCAACAGTCGCCGTCCCAGCTGCCGTCGGAGTGCCGAGCGGCCTGGCAGCCAGCGTTGCGGCGATGGCGGTTTCTAATAGATCGCCGGGTGACGAAGTCGGAAAATTGCAGCCTGCCAGCAGCGCCAGCAGGAGCAAACGCGCAGCTATGCGCTTGTGTTGGTCCAAACCCAGATGCCCCAGAGGAAGATCTTAAGAACGCCCAAACTGAAGCGCGCCACGAAGGCCCAGCCCCAGCCGATCAGCAGTCCGCGCGTCACCCGCATCGCCTTTTCCGCATCGCGGAATTTATAGTATTCATACGCGTAAACGAAGAGCGGTGCCCCAAGCAAACCACCGATCGGCGGAAAGAAGATCGTCCCCAATATCCCACCGATTGCCCCAAAAAAGAGACTCCACCAGGAAGCGCCCGCATTCAGTGCACGCTCGCCCATCAGGATGTTATCTGCGAGAGCGCTCGCGATCATGAGGAGTGTGATGATCACGAAGATGACGGTGCCAGCGGTACTGAAACCGTAGACGATGCCGTAGACCAGTGCCGCCAGCCAGATGACCACGCCTCCGGGGAAAATGGGAATGACAAGACCAAACAGGCCGATCAGCATCACCAGGAAGATGAAGGCGATCGTCAAATTCTCAGCAAAACCCGGCAGCCAGTCGATCATTGCGCCTCGATCCGCTCGGTGCCGCCC
>JBOGUK010000246.1:0-4225 GCA_050695915.1 Anaerolineales bacterium | reverse complement strand
GATCACAATAGAGCGCGCCGCCGAGTTTTCTAATATCAGAAGGTGTTATCACCCAGCTCGACGTCTTCATATCGAAATTTCCAAGTTTCTGCAGCTCTCGATATTGTTCTTCCGTTAAAAGCTCGATGCCCATGGCAGCAGCCATATCAATCGCGTTATTTTCCGGTTTATGTTCCTTCCTTGATTCCAGCGCTTCACGGTCATAACAAACACTTCTGCGGCCTTTCGGGCTTTCGGCTGAGCAATCATAAAAAATGTATTCGCCCGTCTTTTTATCAACCCCTACAACATCCGGTTCACCGCCAGTTCTTTCCATTTCATTGAGCGACCACAATTTTTCAGGATTCGCTTCCAGCTTTGCTTGTACTTTCGCCCATTCAAGACCTTTATGGCGGTTCATGTTTTTCTCAAAACGGGCTTTCAATGCGCTGATTAGTTCTTCACGTTGTTTTGCTTTCATGTCTTTTGCTCTTTGCATTTCTGTCTTTGCCTTACTCACAGCCTTCTCTGACGTCCAACGTTCGAGTTAGGCAGCTTCACATGGCCGGCTCGCCAACCGATCCTCGCGGGCCGGGCCAGCGACCAATCGCATCACCGCTTGCGCCAAGGCCGTCGTCCCAGCCCAGCACACCGCGTCTACCAGAACCGTCAGCGGGCCAGGCGCGAGGACAATGAAGCCCAACGCCTGTCCGGCGATGAGATAGTCTCGGAGCGTACCAACCACTGTCACCGCAGTCAGGAACACCGCCTGCCCGCGCCAGCCGAACCGCCGCATCACCCGCCACCCGAGCAGCGCTAGCACCGCCCACACGACGACGACCAGCGGGTACATCATCGGCGGGCCGTACGGCTGGTCAGCCGATGGGTAATGCCAGACCCCTAAGGTCTGGAACAATATCTCAATACCCACGCCGATCAAGGCGACGGCCAACCCGCCCGCCAATGCTCCGAGGAATCGGCGTCTGGTCGCTCGGGTGAAGTAGGTGGTCGCCGCCAGCAGCGCTAGGTAGATGCACGTTGCCAACAGGAGCATTTGCTGCGTTGTCATAAGCTAACACCCCCAAAGCCACCTAACGTGGCCGTTAGACCCCGCATCGGTATTAGAGCATAAATCTGTCTTCCTGAGCTTCGCCGTGAGCGCAGGCTCGATCTGCATCATGCTTTCATTACCTAGTCCTCTCGTTGCCGCCGAGCTACTCATTGGCCGCTAGAAGCTCCCTGACCTTCGCCGTGGCCGCAGGCTCGATCTGCATCAACCGCTCGTAGACGGTTATCTGCCCTCGATGGTACATCTCGTGGGTGATGTATAAATACAAAATGCCGAGCTTCGACATCGTCTTCCCGAACTGCACCTTTTCTCTGAGCGCCTCTTCTCCGAACGCGCGGAGGGCCGCTTCAGCCGACTCCATCGTTGATCTCAGCGACCCGATCAACTCTTCTTTGTCCCCGCCCGAATAGGATACTGCGGCGTCCCTTGCGACCATTTCACGAATCGGCAATCGCTTGAAATCCGTATCCGGTCGGCACAGTTCGTCCGTCGAAAACTTTTGCACTTCTACGATGTGACGGATGATGCCCGCGACGCTGCGAGACTCCGGGGTCGCTTGAAACCCGAACTGCTCCGCCGGTATCTGTACGAGTTCGGCGATGATTCCCGCCCTCACTTCTTTCCAAAAATCCAACAGTTCTTCAAGAGACATTTTGCTCCTCCCATCTTAATCTTCGTTTCATTATACGCGCACGAGCGCGACTTGCTGGCCGAGTTCGCACCAACTTCCAGCTTGACTTGATTGCTGTCTGGTCTAACTACTCTTATACGGACACCAAAACTTTCTGATAATGGAAACTTGTTTCCATTATCAGAAACAACTTTCCGCGGATGGAAAGTTTCAGCTTACCACTATTGGAAACATTGCTTACTGGCTCATTCACAAGAAAGAAGACGAAAATGGAAGGTGATTTTAGAGCAGAACGAACGCCCACACCAAAGAGAACTGCGTTTAGCACGATGATTCGGCCAAATTATCTGGGCCGGACTGGATGAAGCTAGCTCGACCGCATGCGCCGGACATCGCGTTGAGGCGGTGCGCCGAAGACGCGCCTGTACTCGCGGCTAAACTGCGAGGCGCTTTCATAGCCTACAAAGAGGGCCGCCTGGCCGGCATCCAGATTCTGGTTCAGCATCAACTGCCGCGCTTCCTGTAAGCGCAACTGCTTCTGATATAGTGCATGGGCTAACGCAGTAAAGGGATGCGTACCAAACTAATTTTGCCCAACGCCGCATAGCACGGCTATCGGGCGATTTCATTTTGCGCAAAGACGAGATAAAGTCCCTCCTAAATTTGATAATGCGAGACCGACAATGACTAAATATTTACGACATGTGATGCCTCTCTGTGTGAGGCGCACTTGGGAGATTCGGGTTGTGGTAAGCGTCGCCGCGTGTTCATGCGTGCTTGCTGCAGCGAGTACTCTCGCAGGTTTGGCGCCTTTGCGCGCATACGCACAGCAGCCTGCACCCGCGAAACCGGTCGTGGTGCAACCGGGGGCGCCGGGTAAACCGACGCGAGTCCTTCCCTCGACGACGAAGGGCAAACTGCCGCCAGTGTCCGCAGCGGATGTGCAGTTTATGCAAGGAATGATTGTGCATCACGCGCAGGCGGTTGAGATGACGGCGCTGATTGAATCGCGGACTGAAAACAAGGATGTCAGGTCGTTGGGCGCCCGAATCAGTCATTCGCAGGCCGACGAAATAGCGTTTATGAAACGGTGGTTGGTGTCGCGTGGACAGCCTGTTTCAGATGCTGCGCATGACATGCACAAACATCACAAAAAGATGTCGCACGAGCTTATGCCTGGAATGCTTAGCTCCGAGCAGATGGAGGCTTTGAGGAAAGCCACAGGCGAAGAGTTCGACCGTCTGTTTCTGACAGGGATGATTCAACACCACGACGGAGCATTGATTATGGTGAAAGATTTGTTCGACACGGCCGGCTCAGGACAGGAAGCTGAATTGTTCAACTTTGCAACCGATGTAGACAGCGGCCAGCGCGCCGAAATCCGGATCATGCAAAGCATGCTGGAGAAAACCCCTTCAAAGGACAAACGATGAATCAAGTACATACCGTGGCGTTCCGTTTACTCGCAGTATCCCTCCTTTTGGCGCTGTGTTTTGCCGGCGAGGTGCAGGCGCAAACGCCTCCGTCGCAGGAGCCAACGAAGGCAGCAAACGCTAAACCAGAAGAGAAAAAAGCAGAGCAGGATCCGTTTGCGCCGGAGCAAGCGCCGCCGCTTCCCGCTGGAATGACCGGCTCGGATGTCGGCGACCCGCGATTCAAACTGAAACCGGGATTGTACGATGCGGGAGAAATATCCAAGGGATTGAGACACATCCAGCTCCTCAAAAAACCTGGCCCGTTTCAACTCGGCTCGGACGACGCTGATAATCCAAAAGTGCAAAAGACCTTGGGCTTGCTTGGCATGGCTGACACCTCAAAAATACCGAAGCCGTTCCAATTAGTGATGGCGCAACTGGCCTTTGCCAACTCCGACCTTGCGTTCAAGGGGAAATACCTGTTTATGGGCAATTTTTATGGTGTCAATATCTTTGACATCTCTGATCCCGCCAAGGCCAAGGTGGTAACTTCGATGGTTTGTCCCGGTGGACAAGGGGATGTGTCGGTTTACAAGAACCTGATGTTTATGTCGGTCGAGATGCCAAATGGCCGCATAGACTGCGGCATACAGGGATTTGCGCCGCCTCCGCCGCCGAAAGCAGGCGAAGAGAACAAGCCGGCTTTGCCCGCGCCGCAAAAAGATCGTTTTCGTGGCGTCAGGATTTTCGACATCTCCGACATCAGGAGTCCCAAGCAGATAGCAGCAGTGCAAACTTGCCGCGGCTCGCACACGCACACGCTGGTCGTTGATCCGAAGGATAAGAACAACGTCTATATCTACGTCTCCGGCACATCGTTCGTGCGTCAAGGCGCCGAGTTGGCCGGGTGCTCAGGGGAAGCGCCGGATAAAGACCCGAACACATCGCTGTTTCGCATCGAGGTAATCAAAGTCCCGCTGGCTGCGCCGCAGAATGCCAAGGTGGTATCCAGTCCTCGCGTGTTTATCAATCCCCGCACGGGGGCGCTCAACGGCTTGAGCAACGGCGGCACGCACGGCAAAGACGGATTGGAGATGCCAACCGACAGCAACCAGTGTCACGATATTACCG
>JBOGUK010000245.1:0-3425 GCA_050695915.1 Anaerolineales bacterium | reverse complement strand
ACGAGGTGCGCGATATCGTGAATATGACGGCGGTGGCGGTGCTGGATGCGGCGGAGCGGAAAACATAATTGCGTATTGCGTATAGCTAGAGTGTTGCTTCGATGACCAAACCAACACGCATCTTGTTCGTCTGTCTTGGAAATATCATTCGCAGCCCGCTGGCGGCGCGGCTCTTCGAGCGCGCCGCGCAGGAAGCCAGCGTAGAAGACAAATATGAGGTCGATTCCGCTGGCACTGCAGATTATCACGTGGGGCAGGCGCCGGACGAGCGCATGGTGCGGACCGCCGCCAAGCGCGGTTTCCACTACACCAACCGCGGGCGGCAGCTCGCACCCAAAGATCTCGATACGTTCGATCTGATCATTCCGATGGACCTGGAGAACAAAGCCGACGTGGAATCCCTGGCTCGCAAACCGGAACAGCGCGCCAAGATCCGCATGCTGCGCGAGTTCGATCCGCAGGCGGACGGCGCCGTCGCCGTCCCCGACCCATGGTACGGCGAGCAGGGCTTCGAGGATGTGTACGACATTATTGAACGCAGCGTGCGCGGACTGCTGGAAGCGCTCGAGCCTGGGGAGTTGAAGAAGCGTTGATCCCAGATGAAGTCAGGGAGTGGCTGAAATCCCTAGGGCATGGAGATATCGTCAGCCAGCATTCGGTGGGTGGGGGCTGTATCAACAATGGGGCGCGAATAGAAACAGACGACGGCAGGAGTTTTTTCCTAAAAACAAACTCACACGCGCCGGAAGGCATGTTTGCACGCGAGGCGGAGGGGCTGGAAGTATTGGCGAATGCAAACGGGCCGCGGGCACCGAAACCGTTCCTGTACGGCGAGGGTTTCATCCTGTTGGAAGATCTCAATCCAGCCCGTCGCGCGGGTCATTACTGGGAAACACTGGGGCGGAAATTGGCCGCCTTGCACTCGAAGACAAATGATAAATTCGGCTTTGATCACGACAACTACCTGGGCAGCACGCCACAGCCAAATCCCTGGACAGGGGAGGGATACGAATTCTTCGCCGAAGACCGACTGAAATATCAAGCCAGACTGGCGCGCGATAACGGTTTGCTGCAGAAAAATGAAGTTCAGGCTATCGAGCAGTTAGGGCTGCGCCTGCCGGAGTTGGTTCCCACGCAGCCTGCTGCGCTAATTCATGGCGATCTCTGGAGCGGCAATGTAATTGCCGATTCGGATGGCAATCCCGCAATCATCGATCCGGCCGCTCACTACGGGTGGCCCGAGGCAGAAATCGGGATGACGGCGCTATTCGGCGGATTTGATGGTAAGTTCTATGCAGCGTACATCGACCACCATCCTCTCGAGGACGGGTGGCGCGACAGGTTGGACATATACAACCTGTATCACTTGCTCAACCATCTCAATCTGTTTGGCGTCGGGTATTACGTGCAGGTGACAGAAGTAGTCCGCCGTTACAGTTAACTAAAAATCCCCAATATGTAGATAATCGGCTGTGATCTATGCCCACAGCTATCCTTGCGCGCTCAAGCGAATCAGTCTATACTGTGGAAAGTTGTGGGCTAAAGTGGCATGAAGTGGAACGCCGGGCAGTCAAATGCCGGCGTTCTGTTATTAACCCACAAACTAGAACTTATGTTCCTAGGCGAATACCGTCACTCCATCGATGATAAGAGCCGCCTCACGGTTCCGGCGCGCTATCGTCAGCTGCTTGCTGAAGGCGGGTACATCACCCAGGGATTCGATCATAACTTAATGGTGCTGCGCACGCAGACATTCGAGGCCATGATCCGGCGCTTGAATCAAATGAGTTTTACCAATGCGCACGTTCGCGAGTTGAGTCGTTTGCTTTTCGGCCGCGCCGAACGCGTTGAACCGGATGGCAGCGGGCGCATTCTGATCCCGCAGTTCCTGCGCGAAAAGGTTAATCTGGACGGCGAAGTGACGGTGATCGGGGCCGGCAATTATTTCGAAATCTGGCAACCCGAACTCTGGGCAAAGCAAAACGAAACTCTTAACAAGGCCCAGGACAACGCACAGTATTTCGCCGATCTGGACCTTTTTGCTGCGGAAAGCTGATGTGTGCTGACGCGCGCAGCGGACAGCCGCTGGCGCATCAACCTGTTCTTTACCATGAAGTTTTAGAAGCACTGCGGCCAAAGGCGGGCGGCCGCTACCTCGACTGCACGGTAGGGGCGGGCGGGCATGCCGGGGGCACCCTGCAAGCCAGTTTGCCGGATGGCGAACTGCTTGGCTTGGATGTGGACCCCGGCGCGCTGCAGATCGCGGAGCAGCGGCTTGCTAAATTTGGCGGGCGGGTCCATTTGCGCAAGGGCTCGTACGGTTTGATGAGCCAATGGCTGGCGGATGTTGGCTGGGATTTGGTAGACGGAATCTTGCTCGACCTCGGAGTTTCGTCGATGCAGTTGGATCACGGCGACCGCGGCTTTTCGTTCAAGCAGAATGCGCCGCTCGGTATGCGCTTCGACCCGGAGGGCAGTCTCACGGCTGAGGATCTTGTGAACAATTTACCAGAAGCTGCCCTCGCAGACATCCTGTATCGCTACGGCGAGGAGCCGCAATCACGAAGGTTAGCGAAGGCGATCGTGAAAGCTCGTCCGCTGCGAACCACGAAGGAGTTGGCTGATTTGATCGCAAAGACGTTACGCAAAAAGCCAGGAGTGATCCATCCGGCGACCCGCAGCTTCCAGGCGCTTCGCATCGCGGTCAACCGCGAGCTGGAAACCCTCGAAGCGGCGCTGCCTCAAGCCGTGGCGGCGCTCAAATCCGGGGGTCGCCTGGCAGTGATCGCTTTTCATTCGCTGGAGGATCGCATCGTGAAGCAGTTTTTTCGAACCGAAAGCAAAGATTGCATTTGTCCCCCGGAGCAGCCGGTTTGCACCTGCGGGCACACGGCCACCCTCAAGGAGATCACCCGCAAGCCGATTCGCCCCCAGGCAAGCGAGATCAGCGCCAACCCGCGGTCGCGCAGCGCACGGCTGCGGGTGACGGAGAAGCTTTAGATGAAGTCACACCCCACTGGCATATCCTTTGCACCCATTTTGGAGGAGGGCAGCAAAAGATGTTGAAACGATCGAAACAATTAGTCCAAGCCTACAACCAGGCGCCCTGGCGACACCAGATGCAAATCCTGGGCCTGTTTGCCGCAGGCATCCTGGGACTTGCCCTGGTTGCCGCTCTTTATCTGGAGGTGACCGCGAGAGCCGCCACCGCCGGGCGGCTGGTGCAAAGCCTCCAGGAACAGCGCTCGGACGCTGAGCAGCGCATCGAGGACCAGGAGACGAATTTTGCATTACTGACTTCTATTGAGGTGATGCAAAAACGCGCCATGGACTTAGGCTTTGCCCCGGTTTCACCGGCGGTGTTCAGTTACCTGCCTGTGGTGGGGTACGAGGGCAAGCAGGTTCCGCAGTTAGCGCCGCGGGCA
>JBOGUK010000244.1:0-2789 GCA_050695915.1 Anaerolineales bacterium | reverse complement strand
GGTGAAAGACGATGGATAACACCCAACTCATTGCGATTTTTGCTTCCATCGTGCTGCAGGCTTCGCCCCTGATCATTGCTGTGTGCGGTGAAACGTTGAGCGAGCGCGCGGGAATCGTGAACCTGTCGCTGGATGGCAGCATGCTGCTTTCCGCGATGACCGGTTTCATAGCGGCTTACTTGAGCGGCAATCTCATCCTCGGCTTTACGGCCGCGGCAGCCGTAGGCGCGTTCTTCGCGCTGATCGTCGCCTTCGGAAGCATCCAGCTGCGCCAGAGCCAGGTGGCGATCGGTTTTGTGCTCACGCTGCTCGGCGACAGCCTCAGTGCGTTCCTCGGTCAGAATTACACTCGCCTTCCGGGGCCCTCGGTCCGCCACTTGCCGATCCCAATTTTGCAGGACATCCCATTTTTAGGACCCGTGCTCTTCAACCAGGATGGATTGGTTTACTTCGCCATCGCCCTGGTGGCAGCCACCTATTGGTTCTTATTTCATTCGCGCCCCGGGTTGGAGTTGCGCAGTGTGGGCGAGCGGCCCGAGGCTGCGTTTGCCCGCGGAGTTAATGTGCGCAAGTTACGCTACTTGTACACGTTAGTTGGCGGCGCGTTGGTGGGGATTGCGGGCGCAGCCTATTCGTTGGATGTAAAGATCGGCTGGAGCGAAGGGCACACGCGGGGATTGGGATGGATCGCCCTAGCGATCGTGATCTTCGGCGGCTGGTCGCCCGTGCGCGGTGCGCTGGGCGCGCTGCTCTTCGGCACCACGAAAGCGGTCGCCACCGTATTGCAGCGCACTTTCCCGGAGGTTTCGGTGGTAGCGTTCAATGCGCTGCCGTGGCTGTTGATGCTGGTGGTGTTGCTGGCCGTGAGCGGCAAGGCCGTGGAACGGCTATTGGAGACCGCGCCCAAGTGGCTGAAGCGACCCCTCCGTCAGATGCTGGTTGTTGCGCCGCCAGCGGCGCTGGGACGCGAACCTAGGGGGACTAGCTAGGGGACAGGTGAAGTTGGAAAGTAATCGAAGATACAGCGTTCGTAGCTATCGATAACCCAAAGCCCCCATTCTCTTTTCTGCGCTCTGACTTCGCCAACCTTGTCGTCTCCCATGAAATAGATCCAGGTAGTTTCCACGTCGGTTTCAACTACAAACCGCACTTCGCCCGATGGCTTTTCTATAGGGTCCAGCGCATCAAACGCTTCCTGTGCCGTCGCGTACCCAGCCCCCACCTCACCATCAAAAACTGCAGCATCAATAAAAGATGGACATTCCAAAGGCATTGCCAGTGCCTCTTCACTGGTAAGCGATGGGGAGCATCCCACTATCGCTGCAGCTAGGAGTGGATAAATCCAGATATCGCTTGACAATTGTCGCCTAATAAGCGCCAGCAACGGTATGCTCGTCATGCTCTTCTAGTGTACGTAAATAAGACGTTCCAGCTGGTATACCAGAACACATCGTCTGCCTTGTTGATCCGGAGCAAATACCCGATCCAGCAAAATGAGTTGTAAAGCCCCCGGCATGACCGAATTCATGAACAATCACAGATCGCAAATCTCCTTGTCCGCTGGGCACAGATGAAGAGCTTCCCGTGTACCAATTTGATCTCGTCTGATCCAGCCGAATTGTCGACTTGGTTAGAATAGTCGTCCCGCTCTGAACACAGTAATTCGTCACACCGTAATCAGCAATATCATACGTAAGTATCCACACGCCGTTTGAAGGCGCCGTACTGCAAGCGTTTCCCAGCCAAACAACGGAGGAATTCTCGGTTCCCGACCAGTTGAAATCTAGGGTTGACCCAGACACCGCGTTCCATTCGTCATTGCCCGTATGGATAGATGTTTTCGCTGCACTCGTATTAAGGGGTGAACCGAGGAACCCAAATGAATAGTTGGGATCGCTAGACCAAACATAAGAATAATATGAGGTTGAAGTGTGCGCGCGGGCGATGCTGGTATGGGTCAACGAAAAGGAAATTCCAAACACAGCTAAGGCTCCAACCATTATTAGAAGAGAGGTCTGTGAGTATCTAGTTTTCACCTTTATTTACCTCCTCGGCCCACAGTTGGTCGAAAAGCACCGGATCAGAAACGAGCACCGCTTCACATATGTAGGCCTGGACAACATAGTAAGCGCCCCCAATTGCTTCTACAACGATACGAGCTTCCAGCGTGTCTCCTTCACTTGATGGCAAATCAAAATAGATGGCATTCGCGTTGGCAACATCTTTACGCTCAGTAGTATGGAATTGTCTTGACGGCTCCAATAACTCATAGATTTCAGCAGGCAGAGTCTTTCCCTCGGGCAACGCCGCACCGGAGGCAGCGGCATGAAGATCAGCCTCAAATCTTGCTACAGCTTCTACCGGATCGCTGTAGCCCTTGTTAAACTCCAGATCGAGATCTGCAATTTCGATATTTAGCCTCCTTTTGTCCGCACAGAATTCCTGATTCCCGTCCTGGAAGGCGAGGCCGGTTTGCAATCGCGACCTATTACCAAGCCCGGTTCCTGCGGCAATCCCGATAAGCGCGGCCACGCTGACGATAAAGACAAAGCGCGGTATTGAAACATTCCGACTTAATCCTTGATTCTTACTACCCATAAGGCCTCGCTTTTGACTGTACCAAGCTATTGGATGATTAGAAAGATATTACAATACTCCTGTAGCTTTTTTCCTAAGGCTTTTGATAGGAAGGCTTTCGTTTTTTGCAAGATGCTTGCCCGCCATTTAGTCGCTTTATTCATCCTTCCCTTCACGGTCGTCGTCGTTTTCCCCGCCGTCCTGCGCGCCAC
>JBOGUK010000243.1:0-6839 GCA_050695915.1 Anaerolineales bacterium | reverse complement strand
GTCATCGAGATCACGCTCTCGCGCCCGGGTTTGATGGTGAACGAGGAGATCTCCAGGTCCGGCGGGCAGCAGCCTTCGGCGACGCGCACGAAGGGCTCGTTGGTGATCGTGAGCAGTTTGTCGCCCGTGTTGCGCACGCGGAACTCGGCGCTCACCGCCTGGTTCAGCGGGAGCGTGCCGAAATCGATCGACGATTTGTCGAGCACCAGATTCGGCCGACAAAAGTCACTTGAACATACAAGTGCGTACAATCGGAGGCATGGAAATAGAGGTAATACTGGCGCGCGTGTCGGGGAGATTGCTTCGCGTCGTCACACCTGCCTTCGGCTGGCTTACTTGCTCGCAATGAAAGAAATCGGCAAGGTGCGGCTGCGCGCGGTGGAACCCGGCGACCTGGACGCGTTCTTCGAATTCCAATCAGACTCCGGCGCCAGGTACATGGCGGCCTTCTCTGGAAAGGAACCGCTCGATCGCCCAAGTTTCGAGGAACGCTTGGCCAAGATCCTGGGCGATGACGCTATCCTGGTGCGCACAATAACGGTTGGCGACCAGGTGGCAGGTTACGTGATGAAATTCGAGATGCGCGGCGATGCGCTGGTGGCCTATTGGATCGGGCGAGAATATTGGGGGCAAGGGATCGCCACGGAAGCGTTGAAACAACTCATTGGCGAACTCAGCATGCGGCCCCTGTTCGCCCGTGCGGCGACGGACAATATCGCCTCGGTGCGCGTGCTCGAAAAGTGCGGCTTCGTGCGCATTGGTGTAGAGACAAACTTCGCCTCTGCGCGCGAGGCGCAGACAGAAGAAGTGATCATGCGTCTGGAGTAGCAAAAACAGACCCTCCACCTTTCAAGAACGTAAGGAAACTGCGGCAGGGAGCCATAGAGTTAATGGTCCTGCTATATAATGTTCAGAGATAATTAATTGGCTTTGATTAACATTTTCGCACAACCGACTATTTTGAAGGAGGCAGCATATGTTTCGTAACTGGCTCAACTTGAGCAGCCGGTCCAAGGTCTCTGCGGGCTTGATCGCGGCGGCCCTGCTGCTGGCGACGGTCATCCCCGCCGCAGCAGTCACCTTTGGGGAACCGGATGGCAACGCGCATCCCCACGTCGGCCTGATGGTCTTCGACGTGGATGGCTCGCCATCCCATCGCTGTTCCGGAACGCTGCTTTCGCCCACGGTGATGCTCACCGCCGGGCACTGCACCGATGGCACCTCGGGTGGGCGAGTGTGGTTTGACGCCGACGTCGGCGCCGGGCGCCCAGGCAATGGCTATCCGTTTGCCGGCGGCACGGGCATCGAGTTTGCCGAGATCTACACGCACCCGCAGTTCAACCCCAATGCCTTCTACCTGCATGACGCCGGCATCGTGATCCTCTCGGAGCCGGTCAACCTGGACACCTATGGCGTCCTGGCGGACGTTGGGATCCTGGATGGATTGTCGACCAAGCGCGGTTTGCAGGAACAGATCTTCACCGTGGTTGGATACGGTCTGCAGGGCGTGAAACCCACCTTGGAAACGCAGCTGGTCCGCTATCGCGGCAATGTTCACCTCATCAGTGTGAAAGGAACTGCTGGCATCCCCGAGGGTACCTCTGTGCTGCTAACCAATAACCCCGGCAAGCATGCCACGGGCGGCACCTGCTTCGGTGACTCCGGCGGCGCAGTATTCTGGGGCGACACGAACCAGATTGTCGCAGTCAACTCCTTTGTCCTGAATTCGAACTGCAAGGGTCTTGGCGGCGGCTACCGCGTCGACCAGGCGGATGACCAGGAGTGGATCCTCGGCTTCCTGGAATAAGAGGCTAATCGAATAGTTAGGATTGAATCAAAGTGCCCCGCTGAATAAGCGGGGCACTTTGTTCTCTTCTCTGAGCAAACGCAAATCCCCGCCTTCGGCGGGCGGACAGGTCTGAGACCTGTCCCTACATTGCGCGATTAGGGTATCGCATCCAGCAGCGCGAGCAGGAACCGCGCCGAGTTGTTGGCAGCGAGCTGGAAAAAGATGTTGATCGGATTCTCGCCGGCATCGCCGCCCGCCAGGTCGCTGGCCGAGCGCACGAAGAGGAAAGGCACGTCGTTGGCGTAAAGCACGTGCGCAGCGGCGGCCGATTCCATATCCAGCCCCCAAGCGCGCCAAACGCGATAGACATAATCGCGATACTCGGCATTATCCACGAAGGTCGGGCCGGAAACGGCGGAGCCGCCCAGGTAGATGCGCGGCGCGTCGGCAAGGCAATCGCCCACTGCGGTGCAGCTCTCCAGCTCCACTTGCCGGCCGGCCATTCTGGCCCACACCATCAGCCAGGGATCGGCGTAAAACCAGCGCATCTCCACCACTTCATCACCCGCGCCGCCCTTGACGGTTGTGTTCGACGGCTGCGGGAACATCATGCCGAAATTGGCTTCCACGGGTGTGAACCAGGCTGGCGGTTGGTATTCACCTGGAGAGAGCTCGCGCACGAAAAAATTCTCCTGATATTCCGCCCACCTTTCGGCGACGTACACGTCGCCGATGTGCAGGCGCGGGTTCACGCCGCCCGAAATGCCGCTGAAGATCAAGGCGCTTAAGTTGAAATGGTCAACGGCTTGCTGAGTGGTCATGGCGGCATTGGTCATGCTCACACCGGAAAGGAAGAGCACCACGTCGTGCCCCCGCAAGACGCCCGTGGTGAATATCCGGCCGGCGATCGTGCAGGCGGATTCGACTTGAGTTTGCTCCAGTAAAAGCGCCAACTCGGCCCCAAAGGCGGACATGACCGCGAGCCTGAGTGTTGTATCGGTTTTCAATCCGCACTCAGGGAGGTCGGTTTGGGGCCCTGGCGCAAAACCGCTCGCCAAAAGCGAGCAGATGAGAAAAAGCACTAAAGCAATTGGGGATGCTGACTTGACCATTTCACACTCTCCTCAGACTAAAGATGGATCGGATTTGTTGTCTAGACAATCTGCATCATAAAGCGGAATCGGGAAAAAAGCAATATATGTGGTTGGAGCGCGTGACCCGTAGCCCATATATGGCGTATCCTCCGGCTTTATTGGCAGAAACAAAACGCCGCGAAATCGGGTGTAAGATGGGCCGATCCATCCTTTTTGAAACGAACAAGGAGAAAGAAATGGAGGCATTAGGAACTTTTATCCTGGCTGCGTTCGCCCTGGAAGCAGCCATGGAAATTTTGCGCAACATCTGGGACGCGAGTGTGAGATCGGTGTGGAATTTCACACGCCTTTCCCTGTTTGCGGTGGCGCTGGTGACGGTTGTGGTCTTCTCGGATTGGAACATCGTGCGCGGCACGGGGATCGACCTCAATATTGAAATGCTCGGTCGCGTGATCACAGCCCTCGCGCTGGCGCACGGCGTGTATTGGGTGCACGAAGGCTATAAACGCATCGAGCGGCCGCGGGCGAAGAAGCGAGCGTAGTGAGGTAGTCTCGTCTTATAATTCGGGCATGGATAAACGCCGTTTCCTGATCGCGTACCGGCTCATTTTTGGACTCCTCACCCTGAGTGCCATCGGCGTCCAATTCAATATTTCAATGGGCGTGGGGTTCAGCCCGGTGAGCTTTTTTAGTTACTTCACCAATCTGAGCAACGTGATCGTTTCGTTGATCCTGATCATCGCCGCGTTCGCGCTGATCCAGCGCCGCCAGCCAACCGAAAGGGAGGACTTGATCCGCGGGGCGGGCGTGGTGTATATCACTGTGGTCGGGCTGGTGTACGTGGTTTTGCTGCGCGGCGAAGATTTGGGCGCGCTGCTCCCATGGATCAACACGCAGCTTCACATTGTGATGCCCATTGTGGTTATCGCCGATTGGTTGTACCAGCCGCCCAAATCCAAGCTGAGTTTAAGGTCGGCGCTGGTGTGGCTGATTTTCCCGCTGCTCTATTTGGTTTACTCCCTGGTTCGGGGAGCGCTCATCGATTGGTATCCGTATCCGTTTTTGAACCCAGGGGTCGTCGGCGGTTACGGCGCGGTGGCTTTATACTGCATGGCAATCCTGGCGGCCTTCTTCGTCATCAGTTGGGCGTGGATCACGCTCGGGAATCGCCTGAAGCGCCGCGTTTAATGGGTTTTTCTGAAGGAAGGGGTGATAAGCAAAAATGACAACCAATTCCCTGACTCGACTTTCCATATTTCTTACCGTGCTCGTGCTTCTCGCATTCGGGATCCTGATGGTATTTTTTGTGCTGGTTGCGGCGAACGGATTTAACGGGCGCCAGGCTTCCGCGGCCTTTTTGGTCACCTTCCTGGTTCTTGGCGTCGCCGTCATCGTGGCGGCACTGCTGGCCGCCCGGCTCGCTAGGCGGCTTGTCGACGGGGCCAAATGGAGCAGGTTTCTTGCCGTGGGTGCGAGCGTTTTTACGGGTTGTTGTGCGGGGGTTTGTGATCTCGGTGATCGGCGCCGTGCTCGCGCTACTTGTTGGGGAGTCTTTTTAGACTGCCACCTATTCGACGCCTTCTACCGGGTAAGTTTGGCACCGGATGCTGCCACCATTGCGGCTGTATAATCTTATTCTGGACTGAGTTGCCGTGGCCAAAATTCGCGAACTGCAGGCGCAATACATAACTGACGAATCCGGCAAGAAAACGGCTGTAATTTTACCTATCGATGAATTCGAAGAATTATTAGAAGACTTGGCGGACCTAGCCGTTATTTGCTGAACGGCGCGAGGAGCCAGCCCTTTCTCATGATGAAGTCATTGCGAAGCTGAAGAGCGATGGCCTCCTTCCAGATTGAATGGAAGCAATCCGCAGTCAAGGAATTACGGAAACTTCCTAAACAAATTGTCCAAAAAGTAGTTTCTACAGTAGCAAGCCTGGAGGAAAGACCTTTTCCGAAGGGCGCGAGAAGGCTCGCCGGGTCCGAATACTTATCGCATTCGAGTAGGAAATTACCGTGTGATCTATGACGTACAGAATCGACTCTGATCGTGCAAATCATCCGAGTGCGTCATCGAAAAGATGCTTATCGGTAAGGCAGAAGAGACGAGTTTACTCGGGTGATTCTTCGCCGCATCGCGGCTCCGAGTGACATGCGATAGATCATTATGTCCAACAAAAAACGAACCTTGCTGATATCCTCATTTCTCCTCTTGCCGATCATGCTGGTCTGGTTTCAAATGACCACGACATATCTGGGCTCGAAATGGGGTTTCATCACCGGACTCATCGGGTATTGGGCATTTTGTCTCCTCACTGCCTGGCTCATGGCAGACCTAGACTGGAGTTATTTTCGCGACGCTTGGAGTACGGTTAACAAAAACAGATACGCAAAATGGGTTTTCCTAGCAGCGTTTGTTCCTGTCGTTCCCACCTTCTTCGGTTTATTCCTTCCTATTATCGCAAAATTGACTTTCGCAACGGCGGCATTGGTTATCTTCACATCCGTCGTGAACGGGCCAATAGAAGAATTCTACTGGCGGGGCCTATATCTCCTCGAATTTCGAGGGAACAATAGGATTGGCTTCTTCCTGTCCACACTGTTGTTCGGCGCGTGGCATTTCGCCGTGTGGTTCGCAAAAGGCGTTTATTACAGTGGTGGTGTCATTCCATTGGTTGGCGGCGCGTATTTGCTGGGAGTGCTTTGGGCATGGGTAACGCGCTCAACAGGCAACTTCCGCGCAGCGGCTTTTGCCCATATCGTGGTTAATCTATTTGCTCTATCAGGTCTTTTTGTGGATAACGGTTTTTAAGCTAAATCTGGCCGAACATCGTCGCGAATGGGGCGAGAAGTGTATGCCCGTGACCCGCAATTTGTGCTTACGCCCGATTTTAGCCGCTATAATATGCCCCCTGCATCTCGGCCCCGCCAAAAGGTTGGGGTTTTTTTGTGCGGCTGACGGTGGTTTCCCCATCAGAGGTCACCACGCTATACGGAATTGGAATGATCACTCGAAACGACCTACGCAACATCGCCATCATCGCCCACGTGGACCACGGTAAGACCACGCTGGTGGATGGTTTGCTGCGCCAGGCGCACACCTTCCGCGAGAAGCAGCAAGTGGCCGAGCGCGTGCTGGATTCCAACCCGCTGGAGCGCGAACGCGGCATCACCATCCTGGCCAAGAACACGGCCATCCGCATTCCTGACGCGACCTCTGGTCAAGAGGTCAAGATCAACATCGTGGACACGCCCGGCCACGCCGACTTCGGCGGCGAGGTGGAACGCGTGCTCAACATGGTGGACGGCGTGCTGCTGCTGGTGGACGCCGCCGAGGGTCCCCGCCCGCAGACGCGCTTCGTGCTCAAGAAGGCGCTGGAGCTGGGCCACCGCGCCATTGTGGTGATCAACAAAGTGGACCGGCGCGGCGCGGATACCACGCGCACCTTGAACGATACGTTCGATTTGTTCATTGAACTGGGCGCTACCGATGAGCAGGCTGATTTCCCTGTGGTCTACACGGTGGCCACGGAACAGCGCGCCAGCCTGACGCCGGATGCCGGCAAAGACTTGCAGCCGTTATTTGAAACCATCCTGAAGGAGATCCCTGCGCCCGTGGTCGACCCCGAAGCGCCTTTGCAAATGCTGGTGACCACGCTGGACTACGACAACTACCGCGGCCAGACCGCCATCGGGCGCATCTTCGCCGGCATGATGCGCGCCGGGCAGAACGTGGCGCGGCTCACCCTGAAGGGTGAGAACCTGCCGGAGAAGATCCCTTATTTGTACGTGCATGAAGGCTTGCAGCGCGTCGAAGTCCAGGAAGCTGCCGCGGGCGAGATCGTTGCCGTGGCCGGGCTGGAGAATATCGCCATCGGCGAAACGCTGGCGGATCCGGAAAATCCCGCAGCGCTGCCTGTGATACAAGTGGAAGAGCCCACGGTGCGCATGAT
>JBOGUK010000242.1:0-5825 GCA_050695915.1 Anaerolineales bacterium | reverse complement strand
GTTTGCGCTCGAGCGCAAGCGCCCAATCCCGATCTGGCCGAAACGAATTGGCATTCTCACATCGCCTTCCGGGGCTGCCCTCCACGATATTTTGAACACGATCGCGCGGCGGTTTCCCATCGTGGAGGTGGCGGTGGCGCCGGCAGCAGTACAAGGTCCAGTTTCGGAAGCTGAATTGTTGCGCGCGTTGGCGAAGCTAAATCGCCTCGCCAAGCCTGACGTGATCGTGCTGGCACGCGGCGGCGGGTCACTGGAGGACCTGGCGGCGTTCAACAGCGAGCGGCTGGCGCGGGCGATTGCCGGCTCCCAGGCGCCCGTGGTATGCGGGATCGGGCACGAGACGGATTTCACCATCGCCGATTTCGCCGCCGACCTGCGGGCACCCACGCCGACGGCGGCGGCGGAACTGGTGACTCCGGATAAGAAGGAACTGCTAATTACATTGAGCGATCTAAGATTTGCACTTACCCGGAATATCTCAGGCAGACTTCGCGAGTCTGGACAGTATCTTGAACGGCATAAGCAGGAACTGGTGCGGAATTCGCCACTCAGCAAGATCGAAGACGGTTGGCAAAGCGTTGACGACCTTACTCAACGAAGCCGTAGGGCCCTACGGGAAAGGACAAGAGCGTTTGCATCCGGCCTCGGGCAGGCGGAAGCGAAGTTGAGCGCGCTAAACCCAGGCGAAATCGTAAGGCGCGGCTTTGCGGTGGTGGAAACGACGGCAGGCAACGTGGTGCACAAACGAGCACAAGCGAAGCCGGGCGAGCGCATCGACGTGCGCGTGAGTGATGGCCGCTTCGGCGCCGTGGTGGCAGGGAATGACAAGGCTGAAGAATGAGGATGAAGGATGAAAAGACTTTATGGCTAAAGCAATAAAGATTGAGGGGCTGACCTATGAGCAGGCGCTTGCCGAGCTCGAGAAGATCGTGCAGGAGCTCGAGGGCGAAATGCACAGCCTGGATGAATCGCTGAAGCTCTTCGAGCGCGGGCAGGCGCTGGCGAAGTACTGTGCGGAGCTTTTGGATAAAGCGGAATTGAAGGTCAAGGAGCTTTCGAATGAGGGGGAGATGAGGGAGAGTGATTAGTCAGCAAGCCAGTACCCTTACTTAGTTGCTTAGTTACTTGGTTAATTAGTTGATTGGTGGGTGATTGGCTCCGCGATATTCGTTGTTTTGCTGCGCCCTGGCCGCACTTGCACGATCAAGGTTCCAAGAGCGACAGTGAGCAGGCCGGCGATTTGAACCCAGGACAACCGCTCGTCCAGGAAAATCCAGGCCAGCACGGCGATCTGGATCAGCATGGTGTTATTGATCACGCCGGATTGGGCAGCAGTTAGCGTCTGCAGGGTCAGGTTCCAGAGACTGAAGGCAAGAGCCGTGTTAACCGCAGCCAGCCAGGCAATAAGCAATGCATCACGGGAACTGAGCGCGGGCCATGGCTCGGAGAGCAAGCCCGCGGCAAGCAAGAGAAACGATCCCACGCCCATGCTTACGGTAGTAACGAGAATGGGAGAGATCCTGGCGGAGCGATTGATGCCGCGCCCGAGCGCAGCCGCCCCCGTGTTGGCAAGCAGTCCGATAGCTCCAACAGCCAGGCCGGTCAAGGAATAGATTTCAACGTTTCCAAAGTAAACAATCGCGCCGACCATCGAAATGATGACTCCAACCCATTGTAGCGGGAACAACTTCTCATCCAGAAACAACCGACCAGTCAGCGCAATGGTGACGGCGCTGAAGGCAAGGATCAGGCTCAAGGTGTTGGCAGGCAGATTAGACAAGGCCAGAAATTGGGCGCCCTGGGTGATCGTGTAATACACCAGGCCCAGAAGTATCAGCATCCACCAATCCCGACGGGTGAGGGTCCGTAACCCTTCGCGACGCTTTCGGAAAAGCATAAACGGGAGGAGGAAAACAAACGCCAGCGAATAGCGCAACCCGGCGAAGGTCAGCGCGGGGATACTATTCAGGCCGACCTTGATCAGCACCCATGAGGACGACCAGAGCAGCGTGACAAACAGGGCCTGGAGGGCCGCTTTTGCGGGCTTAGTCACGATTCAATCTTCCCTTGCAGTCACGGGCAATCCGCGCACGACCAAATCATAAGAGTGATCGACTAGTTCACGGATGAGGTCATCCGGCAGCATGCCTTCCATGTCCAGGGTGTTCCAGTGCTTTTTATTCATGTGATAGGCAGGGGTGATCGCTGGATAAACCTCGCGCAAGGCGAGGGCGTCATCAGGGTCGCACTATAGATTGACTGCCAGTGGGGCGGATTCTTCAAGGACGAGCGCAAACATTTTTCCGCCCACTTTGAACACGAGCGCACCTTCGCCGAATGGATACGAAGCCTCGGCGCCATGCTTGGAGGCCAGGTATTCAAGCAGTTTCTGTTTCCTCACAGGCCTACTATTCCTGCAGCACGGACTCCGTGGAGAATAGTTGGATGACCACGACTCCAAGGATGATCAAAGCGATGCCTGCCAGGGCGGGCAGATCGAGGCGCTGTCTATAGATCAGAAATCCCAGGATAGTGATCAGGATCATTCCAATCCCAGACCACATGGCGTAGGCAATTCCCAGTTTAATAAGCGTCAGGGTGTGGCTGAGTGCGTAAAACGAAATGGCATAGCCGATCACGGTGACCACGCTGGGCCAGAATTGGGTGAATCCCTTCGTGGCGCGCAGCGCCGTGCTGGCTGCGACTTCAGTGAGGATGGCGACCATCAGATACATATATGCTCTCATTGTTTTCTCCGTTGAACTTCTTTGAGGCGGGCTTGAACTTTATCGCTTTCCAGTTCTTTGAGCGCGTCTTTGGCGATCCAGCGAGCGGATTTTGAATCCTGTTTGGAGATATCCTTTGCCACTTTGATGGCCTTGCGATTCAAGGCCAAGTTGCGCTTGCCAGTCTGCCGCAGAGCCCAGTTGACGGCTTTTTTGACAAAGTTGCGCTCGTCGCCGGCATGCTTCACCATGAGATCAAAGAACTTGTCGAACTTTTCATTGGGCGCTTTTTTATCGTGCACCGGGAGCCAGGCCATCAAGGCGAAGCCCGCGCGGCGCACGAATTCTTCCTTGCGGTTCGCCCATTGGATGGCTTTCTTATAAGCAAAGGGTGTCTTATCTATCAGACTGCCGGTGAAACCGTCGCAGATGTCCCAGGAATTGATGTCGTCCACCCAGGCGTCAGCCTGCTCTTCGGTGACCTGCCTGGGATCGTCGATCATGGTAGCCAGCAGGCGGGCCTCGTGGTAACCGCTATCCCAAAGCGACAGGGCGAGCTCGTGGTTTTTGCGGTATTGGCGGGCGATCTGCTTCAGTTCCGGATGCTTGATGCCGAAGGCTTTATCGGTGGCGATGCCAAAGCGCGCCATGCCGGCGAGGTTCTTTTCGTTGCGGAGCGATTTGAGCTGACGGAGGACTATGTTGACGTTAGATTTCATGAGCACCCTACGAGTTGCTAACTCTTCGCCCCAATAGTCAAATGCTCGATGCTAACGGCCACAGGGATTCCTCGCACTCGCCAAGAACCACGCAACTGCTCAGTCGAGCAGCTGCATGTGTCTTGGCGGCTCGGAATGACAAAAAGGGGGAGTGAAAATTGTTGTCTATAAACCATCGATTTTCACAGGAAGCAAATATCCTTACACTAGGTTTTCGTTTCCTGCTGCCAAAATTATTCAGAATTAGATAGTGCATGGTCGGTATCGAGCTTTTCTTTAATGCCATGCTCTCTGAGCAGGTTTCGATACCAAATTCCAAAGAGCAAAAGTACAAGGCCGAGCCGAGCAACAATGCTTTTTCGACGAAATCGGCTTTCAAGTGAGTATCCAGATCGCAGCTTGCATTTCCACAGAAATCAAGCGAAGCTACGAAAACGAAGGCCTTGCCATAAGGGCATATTCAAAGATCTTCAGGCGGCGGGCTTTGGACGGTGACAGCAGAGGTAGCAAGCGGCTTCTTTTTTCGAACGCAACGGCTATTTGTTTTACTCCTCCATCCTTGAAGCTTAGGCCTTACGCGCCACAGATAGAGAATCATAATAAGCATCAAAAGCAGAAAAATCATCAGCATAAATATCTACCTGGTCAGAATCGCTGGGTGGTCCAACCGCCAACTCTCGTTCTCAGACACCATCTCGAATGCTCTGGCAACTCGAAACAATAGGGCTTCCGAGAAATCGGGCCCGATGAACTGCACGCCGATTGGCAACCGCTCGCTGCTCAAGCCTGCGGGGACCGAGATAGCGGGCACGCCAGCATGGTTGGCGGGGACGGTGAGCTGGTCGGCGTATTGCATCAAAACCGAGTCGCCGTAGACGTCGCCGATGGGAAAGGCGGTGGTGGGCGTGGTGGCGGTGAGCAGGGCATCCAGGCGATGCTCTCCATTTGGATCGAAGGCGCGCTCGAAATCGCCGCGGATCAGCGAGCGCACGCGCAGGGCGCGCTGGTAATACTGTTCGTTGTACTGCGCGGCGCTCACATACATGCCCATGAGGATGCGCAGCTTTGGCTGGGGACCAAAACCCTCGGCCCGCGTCTTGCGATACAGCTCGCGCAGGTTCTCGACTTTCCCCTTCGTGCGGTAACCGTATTTGACGCCGTCGTAACGATGCAAATTCGAGGCTGCTTCGACGCGGGAGATCACAAAATAAGCCGGGATGCCGTAGCGCGTGTGTGGCATGGGAATGTTCTCGACGATTTCCGCGCCCAGATTCGAAAGCTTGTCGGCTGCGGAGCGAACAGCGGCGGCGATCTCAGCGGGCAGCGGCCGGCTTTCGAGCTCGCCTCTGTCGTGATTGAAGAAGGTGATCTGGTCATAATCGGGCGAGAGGCCGATGCGAAGGCCCTTTACCCCTTCCTCCAGCGCAACGGTGTAATCGGGAACCGGAACCACAGCTGCGGTGCTGTCGCGCGGGTCGGGGCCGGCGATTGCGTTGAGCATCAAGGTTGCGTCGCGGACATTGCGCGCCACAGGCCCTGGGCAATCGAGTGAAGAGCCGAAGGCGATCAATCCGTAGCGCGAAACGCGGCCATAGGTGGGCTTAACACCGACGACTCCGCAGAAGGCAGCAGGCTGGCGAACCGATCCGGCGGTATCTGTGCCCAGTGAAAGCGCACCCTCGCCCGCAGCGACGGCGGCGGCGCTGCCACCGGAGGAGCCGCCAGGAACGCGGCCAGTGTCCCAAGGATTACGCGGAACCGGCTGGAAGGCAGAGGATTCGTTCGAGGAACCATAGGTGAACTCATCCAGGTTCACCTTGCCGAGCATGACGGCGCCGGCAGATTCCAAGCGCTCGACGGGAGTAGCCGTGTAGGGAGAAACAAAGTTAGAAAGAATACGCGAACCCGCGGTAGCAAGGACTCCCTTTACGGTGAAGATATCTTTTACGGTGAAAGTGACACCAGTTAAGGATCCAGGGTCTTCTCCGCTGGAGATCTTTTCGTCGACGGATTTCGCCTGAGCGCGGGCGCGCTCTTCCGTAAGCGTAATGAACGCGTGGATTTTGTCGCCATCCTGGATCGAGGCGGCGAGCCTGCCTGGCTCGCCATCAACAGCGCGGACGCGAGCGAGCGCGGATTCAAGGACTTCGCCGGCAGAAAGCTCACGCTTGCGGATGCGTGCGGCTAATTCGTACGCGGGAAGGTCACACAGTTCGAGCATGCGTGCAACCTCGATCTATTCAAGTTCTTCGTGAGGGATCTCGGGGACGACGATATAGGCATCGTCGACTTGCGGGGTCTGCGAAAGGATCTCGCCGGATACGCCTGAGTCCGCTGCTGAGTCAACGCGCAGTTGAGGACGCGTGCAAGGTGCATAGGG
>JBOGUK010000241.1:0-16114 GCA_050695915.1 Anaerolineales bacterium | reverse complement strand
GTTTGCGGAAAGTTGCACAATCGCCACTTTATGGTAGAATGCCGCGGAATTCACAATTTGGGCGGCTTGATCGCCATAGCAGCTTAACTACAGCTATCGTGCGCCTGGGTTCATTCTACCGAAGGCGCAGCCCGAACTGCAAGGAACCTATGTTGGATCGCTGGCTTTTCATCGGAATCTTCATTTCTATCGCTGCCGTCTTCCCGCTGTTGCCGATTGTGCTGGCAAAGTTCCTGGCCCCGCATAAGCCCAACCCCATCAAGCTGGAAACCTATGAATGCGGCATGGAAACGGTGGGAGATACCTGGGTCCAGTTTAAGGTTCAATATTACATCTATGCCCTTGTGTTTCTGATTTTCGATATCGAGACTGTGTTCCTCTACCCCTGGGCAGTGGCATTCGACGTCCTGCCGCTTTTCGCGGTTCTGGAGGGTGTACTTTTCATCCTCATCCTGTTCGGCGGTCTTGTATACACCTGGCGCAAAGGCGCACTCGAATGGTCTTAGCTTTACTTGAAAAGAAGGCTGGACGGTCCGATTCGGCCTTCTTTTTTTGTTCATACACTGAGGTTCCTCAATGACATTTTGGCAGGACCCGATCGGATTCATTGGCCGCTGGTTGGTCGATTTGATGGCCAACTTGAACCTGCCACCCGCAGTGATCACATTCATTTCTACGCTGCTGGGCGTGATCATTGTAGCCTCCTTCGGTCTCCTTATCGTCATATTCTTGATCTGGTTGGAGCGCAAGGTAGCCGCACGCTTCCAGGATCGTCTCGGGCCCAACCGTGCCGGCCCTTATGGCTTACTGCAAACCTTCGCCGACATGGTGAAGTTGATCACCAAGGAAGATAGCATCCCCGCAAACGCCGATAAACTCACTTTCAATCTTGCCCCGATCCTCTCCGTGGTTGCCGTTTTGTTGATCTGGGCGGTTATTCCGTTCGCGCCCGGATGGATCGGCACCGATTTGAACGTCGGTGTGCTTTATATAGCGGCCGTCGGATCCTTCGGAATTCTATCCATTCTCATGGCCGGCTGGTCCTCGAACAATAAGTACGCGCTGCTCGGCGCATTCCGCGCCGTGGCGCAGTTGATCTCATATGAAGTCCCCATGTTGATTACCCTGATGATTCCGGTGCTGCTCGCCCGCAGCATGGGCATGGTGGAAATGGTAGAAGATCAATCTTTGTGGTTCATTGCGCTTGCCCCACTCGCAGGTATCATCTTTTTGATTTCTTCGATTGCCGAAATCGGACGGACCCCATTTGATTTGATTGAGGCTGAGTCCGAGATTGTCGCTGGCTACCACACGGAATACACCGGGATGAAATTTGGGTTGTTCTTCGCTGCCGAATTCCTGCACGCCTTCACCATCGGTGTTCTGTTCGCCATCTTGTTCCTCGGCGGTTGGCGCGGGCCTGGCGCAGAGGGATTTCGCATTCTTGGCGTTTTGTATCTCATGGCGAAATCGGCTATCGGCTATTTCATCGTGATGTGGGTGCGCAGCACGCTGCCGCGCATCCGCATCGATCACATGTTGGCGTACAACTGGAAGTTCCTTACCCCGCTTGCGCTGGCGCTGCTCATTGCTGCCGCCATCATCGATAAAATCTACGGCGCCACCAACCTTCGCTTCGCGGCGCATCTCGCCGGCAACCTGCTGGTTCTCCTCTTAAGCTGGATCATTCTGCGCGCGGCTTCGCGCCGCCAGAAGAAAGAGCGCCAGGTCTTCAAGAAACGGCCCGTGGCCAAACCTGCATAGCCCTATGACTGGAATCCAAGGCGTTTTTCTCTTTACGGCTGCCCTCATTTTGTGGGCGGCTTTTATGATGGTGACCCGCCAGAATTTGGTGCACGCTGCTTTGTTCCTGGTCGTCACCTTATTTGGAGTCGCAGTTTTGTTTGTGATTTTGGAAGCTGGGTTTCTTGCGGTGGTGCAGGTGCTTGTTTATATCGGCGCCATTGCCATCCTGATGATCTTTGCCGTCATGCTCACGCGCGGCCAGGGGCCGGTGGACGAGGAAGTCGTGAATCCCGGCTTCGGCTGGGCTGCCCTATTGGCGGCGCTATTTTGTTTCGGATTGATCATTCTGGTCGCACAGTGGCCGGGGATCAACTCGGCTGCGCCCGCGTTGAGCGCAGATCGCGACACCGTCGCGGAGCTGGGCGCCGCGCTGGTTTCCCCCGAGGGTTACGTAATCCCGTTTGAAGTGGCCTCAGTCTTGCTGCTGGCCGCGCTGATTGGTGCTTTGGTGGTTGCACGTCCGCAAAAGGAAAGCAAAAAGCGATGATCCCGCTTTCCTGGTATTTATCGCTTGCGGCCGGCCTATTCAGTATTGGCCTTTATGGCGTTCTGGCTCGCAAGAACGCCATTGCCATCCTGATGGGGGTGGAACTGATGCTCAACGCCGTGAACATCAACATCGTGGCGTTCTGGCGCTATCTCACCTCGGATAGCATGAACGGGCAAGCCTTTGCCGTGATGGTATTCGCTGTGGCCGCTGCCGAGGTGGCTGTTGGCCTCGCTCTGATCATCTCAATCTACCGTCGCCGCAAGACAGTTGCCGCGGACGATATCAATTTGATGAAATGGTAAGCATGTCCCCCGAACTCTTGACTTGGCTCGTTCCCTTGCCGCCCCTGCTGGCGTTTTTCTTGATCCTGCTATTCACGCGTCGCAACAATGGTGTGAGTCATACCGTGGCAGTTGGGGCTGCTGTGATTTCCTGGTTGCTCGGAATGCTGGTGTTCGCTGCCGCGATTGGGATCGAACATCTTGGTGAAAATCCCATCGCTTCCTCCGTTGGCTGGTTGCCGCTGGGAGGGTCCGTCTTCTCGATTGGCATTTTGGTCGATCCTCTCTCAGCCGTAACCCTGTTTTTTGTCTCCTGGACGGTGCTGATGATCTTCATCTACAGCATCGGCTACCACAATTTCGGGCAGCCCAAGGGCGAACACGACGTTCCCGGGCTTCCGCCTCATGGCACCGAAGAACACGGCCACAAAGTGCCATCAGTCGAACCGATGTATGCGCGTTTCTTTGCGTTCATCGCCTTGTTTGCCTTCGGCATGTATACGCTGGTGGTCTCGGATAACCTGCTCACCCTTTTCGTGGGCTGGGAGATCATGGGGCTCTGCTCCTATTTGCTGATCGGCTTCTGGTACGCCAAGCCATCCGCGCGCGCCGCGGCCGCGAAGGCATTCATGACTACCCGTGTAGGCGATGTGTTCATGCTGCTGGGCATCGTTGCGCTTTATTCGGCCACGGGCACGCTCAATTTCCGCGAAATACTTTACAACGAAGAAACGCTGGCGTTACTCGCAAACACGCCGAGCACGATCCTGGGACTTTCGGCCGCAGGACTCATCGGCTTGCTGCTATTTATCGGTACTGTCGGCAAATCGGCTCAATTCCCGCTGCACGTCTGGCTCCCTGATGCCATGGAAGGCCCCACTCCGGTCTCCGCCATGATCCATGCAGCCACCATGGTGTCCGCCGGCGTGTACATGGTGATCCGCATGTTCCCGCTGGTTTCCGCGGGCTGGCATCACGGCGAGCCGCTGACTACAACGATGACGGCGATGGCTTTCATTGGCGCCTTTACTGCGCTCTTCGCCGCGACCATTGCTCTGACCCAGAAAGATATCAAACGCGTTCTGGCGTATTCAACGATCTCGCAGCTGGGTTATATGCTCGCCGCGCTTGGGATCGGCGCCTACATCGCGGCTGCTTTCCACCTGGTGACGCATGCCTTCTTTAAGGCTCTGCTGTTCCTCGGCTCCGGCTCTGTGATCCATGGCGTGGAGCACGGTGTCTGGCACACCGGCGAACACATCGATCCGCAAGACATGTTCAATATGGGCGGACTGAAGAACAAGATGCCCGTGACGTTTTGGACTTTCCTTATAGGTGGCTTTGCCCTCTCAGGGTTCCCGCTGCTTACCGCCGGTTTTTGGTCGAAAGACGAGATCCTGGCCGATGCCTTTGCCAACGGACAGTGGGTCGTTTTTGCAACGCTGGCAGTCGCCGCGCTGCTCACCGCGTTTTACACCATGCGTCAGATCACCCTAACCTTCCTGGGAACGCCGCGCACCAAAGCGGCTGAGCACGCCGGCGAAAGTGTGCGCACGATGACTCTTCCCCTGGTTGTGCTTTCGGTATTCGCCATCGGCGCCGGGTGGGTGGGCATCCCGGACCATTTCCCGGCCATCGGCGGGCTTATGCCAAACTGGTTCCATGAGTTCGTGGGCGGAACGCTGCTGGAGCATCCTGAGGCAGTGGAATTCAACTTCCTTCCGCTCCTGGTTTCGCTGCTGGTTGCGCTGGGAGGTCTCGGCCTTGGTTATTTGGTTTATCGCAATGCCGGACAAACCGATCCGTTGCGCAAACCGCTGGGCGCTGTTTACACGCTTTTGGAAAGTAAATATTACCTGGACGAATTTTATGAGCGCATATTTGTAAAGCCATCCATTCGGTTCGCAGAAAACTTTACGTACATTTTCCTCGACCGCCAGGTCATCGATGGCTTCCTGCATCGCATCGCCCGCGCCGCGTTCTCCCTTGGCGGCATCTTCCGCAATAAGTTCGACGCTCCGGTGGTGAACGGCTTCGGCGATTTCACGGCCTCGCTGACGCAATCTTTTGGGCGCGTGCTGCGACGCGTGCAGACAGGCCAGGTTCAGCAATATCTGCTGGTTGTTGCCTTGCTCACCTTCGGTGGTCTCTTTTATTACTTGTTGAATATTCTGCAGGCGCAATAATGGAAATCTTTTCGAGCAGTATTCTCTCGTTGATCTTGTTTAGTCCCTTGGTTGGCGGCATCCTGGTTTTGCTGCTGCCGGGCGAAAACAAAGCTCTCATTCGCCGCGTGGCCTTGCTACTTAGTTTAATTCCTTTCGTTTTCACACTGGTGGCGTGGTTCGGCTTTGCCGCCGCACCGGAGGCAGGCGGCTTCCGTTTCCAGGAGCAGGTTGAGTGGTACTCGGCGATCAACTCCACCTATCACGTTGGGGTCGACGGCCTTTCAATGAGCATGGTGTTGCTCACCACTCTGCTGGCGCCTCTCGCCATCCTTGCCTCGTTTAGCGTGGAAGAAAAAGTTAAGACTTATATGTTCTTGTTCCTTGCCCTCGAAACCGGGATGCTGGGCGTTTTTCTTTCGCTTGATCTTTTGCTTTTCTTTGTCTTCTGGGAAATCGGCTTGGTGCCGATGTACTTCCTGATCGATCAATGGGGCACGAAGACTGGCGAACGTGAGCTCTGGGGCGGGATGAAGATCCCCGCGCGCCGCTATGCCTCATTCAAGTTCATGGTCTACACCATGGCGGGATCGCTTGGTCTGCTGCTGGCCATCCAGCTCCTGGGCGTCACGTCGGGCACCTTTGACATGCTTTCTTTGTTCCAAAGCTGGCCTGCACTTACTGATTCGTTGTTCGGTTATCCGATCGAGACCATCAAAGCCGTAGCGTTCTGGGCCTTCGTCATCGCGTTTGCCATCAAGGTTCCTGTGTGGCCGTTCCATACCTGGTTGCCCGACGCGCACACCGAGGCGCCGACAGCAGGCTCGATGATCCTGGCAGGTGTGCTGCTCAAGCTGGGGGCCTACGGTTTTCTGCGCTTAGTACTGCCCCTATATCCTGAGCAAGCGCAGCAATACGCCGGTGCGCTTGCCTTTCTGGCGACGGCCGCCATCATTTTCGGCGCATTGGCCGCATTCGGGCAGCGTGATTTCAAGCGCCTGGTGGCTTATTCATCAGTGAACCACATGGGCTTCGTGGTGCTCGGCATCGCCGCGGCTGCTTTGGCCGCTGGCACTCAGGATGCCACGATCGCGCTGAACGGCGCCGTCCTGCAAATGTTCAACCACGGCATTTCGGCTGCGGGGATGTTCTTCCTGGTGGGCGTGATCTATGAGCGCACGCACACCCGCGACCTGGAAGAGTGGGGCGGGCTGTTCCCACTGGTTCCCGTATTCGGGGCATTGCTGATCCTCACATCCATGGCTTCTTTGGGCTTACCCGGACTCAACGGCTTCGTTTCCGAATTTCTCGTCGTCCGCGGTGCCTGGCCGGTGTTTACCACCTATACCGCACTGAGCATGATTGGGCTGCTCTTCACCGGCGCCTATATCCTCAAGGGAATTTCCAAGACCCTGCATGGGCCATTGAACGAGCATTGGAAGGGTCACCTCACTGAGATCAATCGCCGCGAGCTGGCCGTAATGGCCCCGCTGGTCGTCTTGATGATCTGGCTCGGCTTCTGGCCGGCCTGGCTGCTCAACGTCATCAATCAAGCGGTCGCCACTTTCTTTTAGGACTCCTCAATGCAGATTCCTTATATCCTGAGCGCAATCGTTTTCCTGCCTATCGTTTCGGGCGCCATCTTATTGTTCCTGCCGCCCGGGAATCGCAAGTTGATTTACGGCTTTGCGCTGGCGGTCGGGCTGATATGCTTTCTGCTTTCTGTCATTGTCTATATTGGGTTCGATCCGAATGGGCCGCGCTATCAGTTTGAGGACGGCCCAATCGCCTGGCTTCCGCAATTAGGCGTTTCGTATCATGTGGCGGTGGATGGGATCACCGCGCCGCTGGTCTTCCTGACAGGCGTTGTGATCTTCACCGGCGTCATTATTTCTCAGCGCATAGACGAACGCCCGCGCGAATTCTTCGCATTTCTATTTATTCTCGCCAGCGGTGTGTTCGGTGTTTTTGTCGCGCTGGATATGTTTGCGCTGTTCTTCTTCTACGAGATCGCCGTGTTTCCGATGTATCTGCTCATCGCTCTGTGGGGCTGGAAGCAGACCCGCGAGTACGCTGCGATGAAGCTGACGCTCTATCTGTTCATTGGCTCGGTGATCGCACTCGTTGGTGGGCTCGCGATGTATTTCTCGTCGGGCCTGGGCACTTTCGATATGGTTGCGCTCGAAGGCGCAAATTTCTCTCCGGAATTTCAGAACCTTTGGTTCCCCTTCGTTTTCTTCGGCTTCGCTGTGTTGGGCGGAATTTTCCCCTTTCACAACTGGAGCCCGGATGGGCACGTTGCCGCGCCCACGGCGGTCTCCATGTTCCACGCTGGCGTTCTGATGAAGCTGGGCGCCTTTGCTGCCCTACGCGTCGGCATTATGTTGTTGCCAATTGGCGCACAGACCCATTTACCCTGGATCATCCTGCTCACGCTGGTCAACGTGGTCTATGGCGCTTTCATCGCCATGGTGCAGACTGACTTCAAATACATGATCGGTTTTTCCTCGGTGTCGCATATGGGGCTGGTGGCCATGGGCTTCGCCACGCTGAACTACAACGGACTGGTTGGCGCCAGTGTGCAGATGGTTTCCCACGGGGTGATGACGGCTCTCTTCTTTGCCGTGGTCGGCATGGTGTACGACCAGGCGCACACGCGTGAGATCCCCAAGTTGGGCGGGCTGATCAAATACATGCCCTTCGCCGCCGTTGCCTTCATTATCGGTGGCCTGGTTTCCATGGGGATGCCCGGTTTCTCCGGGTTCATCGCAGAATTCCCCATCTTCATGGGCTTGTGGGCGGCCGAATACCCGTGGATTGCGATCATTGCGGTGGTTTCGATCGCCGTGACGGCCGCTTACATTTTGCGTGCCGTGGGGCGGGTCTTCTTTGGTGACGTTCCCGCTGAGTTGGAAGGCCACCTGCACGATATCACCCGCTCTGAAAAACTCGCACTCGGTTTGCTGTGTGTCATCATGATCGGGATTGGAATCGCACCGCGCGTGATTGTGCCGTTGGTGCAATCTGGTGTGAACACCATTCTCGCTCTGCTGGGAGGCGCATAAGTGTTCGGCACGATCAGTTCAGATATGCTGCTGGCGATTCTCCCTGAGATTAGCCTGCTTATTGTGATTGCGGTGGTTTTCATTGCTGACCTGCTGCTCGCTGAGCAGCGCCGCGGGACGCTGGCCTGGATCACCGCTGTAGGGTTTGCTGTCACATTTTTCCTCACCGTGCTCTATGCCCGGCCCGGCCTTGCTTCAGAACAACTCTGGGGCGGAATGCTGCGCCACGATTGGCTCGCGTACATCTTTAAACTTTTGTTCCTGGCGTCCGCGTTGCTGACGACGTTGTTAACGGTTGGCTGGGAAACTGTGTGGCGCAAAGGCGAGTTTTATGTTTTGCTGCTGACTTCCGTGCTGGGGATGACGCTGATGGCGGCGTCCGCCGACTTGATCATGCTTTTCCTGGCCATCGAGACGACATCCATCCCGCTCTATATCCTGGCTGGATTCATGACCCAAGATGATAAGTCCACCGAATCCGGTTTCAAGTATTTGCTCTTCGGCGCCATGACCACCGCCGTGATGCTCTACGGCTTCAGCCTTCTCTATGGGTTGGCGGGTACAAGCAACCTTTACGAAATGGCCGCCGCGATTTCAGCAGGTGCTGTGCCCGGCCCGGTTCTCGTTGGCACATTGATCCTGATCCTGCTTGGCTTCGGTTTCAAGGTCGCCTTGGTGCCGCTGCACTTTTGGGCGCCGGATGTTTACGAAGGTGCTCCCACCCCGGTGACGGCCTTCTTATCAACCGCGTCAAAGGCAGCGGGCTTCGCCGTACTCGCCCGTGTCATGATCGCGGCATTTCCCAGTATCCTGCCCGATTGGCAAACGATTATCGTCATCGCCGCTGCGCTCTCCATGATCGTGGGCAACGTGGTTGCATTAACCCAGAGCAACATCAAGCGCCTGCTGGCGTACTCGTCGATCGCCCACGCCGGTTACGCGCTGCTTGGGATCGCGGCTGCGTCCGAATTAGGTGTCCTCAGTGTGGTGTACTACTTCCTCGTGTACGCGGTCACTCAGCTGGCAGCTTTCGGCGTAGTCATCATTGTCTGGCACACGACTGGCTCGGACGAAATCGCTGACTATGCTGGCCTCAGCCGCCGTTCACCTATGCTGGCCCTCGCCATGCTCCTTGCAATTCTTTCGCTCGCTGGGGTTCCGCCATTGGGCGGTTTTATTGCCAAGATTCTGGTCTTTTCCGCCGCGATCGAAGCCGGGCTGGTCTGGTTAGCGGTTCTCGGCGTGCTGAATGCTATCGTCGGCCTCTATTACTACCTGATCGTTCTCAAGGTGATTTACCTCTTCCCGCCAAAGGACGAAAAACCCATCCCCGCACTTCGTTCCCATTCGGTTGCTTTGCTCTCCTCCGTGCTGCTGGTGGTCATCCTGGGCGTCATTTTGGCCCCTTGGTATAGTTGGGCGGCGGCCAGCGCGGCGTCGCTTTTCTAGTCCACCCTGTTTTATCCGTGCCAATTCGGGCACACCAAAGCGATCGCTGGAGACCGGTTTAATGCGGCGCGGCCTCGCAATGGGTTTGAGCGTTGTGTGTTGGGGGTTGTCATCCGTCCAACGTCCAACATCCCATGTCCCACGTTCCACGTCCAAGGTTCAAATGTCTGTTTTTCCTTCCCTGAGATATTTCCCGATTGGTTATGGAGGGCGCGGAGGGCGATTATGTTTCGTAGAGCGAGAACTGCGGGACTCGCGAGATAGGCGAGACTCGCGGGATTCGCGGGACAAGCGGGTAGTTGTGGTAGATGTGGTTGCGTGCGCAGAAGAAGCGCGGGGGGAAACACCCGTCGCGTTGGAGTTCCTACTCGGCTCAGCCGAGTACGGAACATCCACATCACCCTGTGGAGGAGGGTCTTGTCCAGCAAGTAGGGCTTGTTTGAAGGCCTGCATCAGTTCGACGACGTCAGATCTGGTTTCGGCCTCGAGGGGCGAGGAGATGGCCAGGTAATAGGCCCCGTCGCGACGGAAGTATTTGACGGCGTAGCCTTTTTCGATGAGGACGTCGAGGCGGCGAATTAAAGAGCGATCCTGGACAAGGATGCGGCAGAGCTGGGACAGGGAGCAGGCGCCTGCGTAGCGCAGGGCGATGAGAGCCTCTTTTTGGCGCTGGGTGAGATCGGGAAGGGCCAGGACGGGTTCTTCGTGAAGGAAGGCCCGCAAGTAGATTTTACGCTCCCACTCGGCGGAGTTGGAGAGCGCGGAATGGAGGGCGGACGTTGGGTCGAGTCCTTCTTTCAGGGCATGCTCGATGCGGACGGCGAGGAGGTACCAGGGGCGGTCGAGGTAGTCGAGATGCTCGGCGGGAAGACCCTGAAGGACCGCGAAGAGCATTTCTAGAGTGAGCATTGCACGCAGGAGCGGGATTTGGAATCGGACATTGGTTTCCCCCAAGAAAAGAATTTATGATTGATGATTTGTGATTTCAGATCTGAGATCTGATTCGAGCCGAATAATACATGGATTTGGGGATTTGTGGGGAAATTGGGCGGTTTGTAAAGGTGTTCGCCTAATTCCTGATTTTTGATTGCTGATCTCTCGTCGGTGCTTGCAGCTCCTCTGCTCTGAACAACCCTGCGATGATACTTTCGAAGGAATTCATTAGATTTAAACTCTAAACACTTAGACGTTACTAGTTCGATTCTCTTCCCGTCTTGCCAAAAGGAACGACGCGTATAACATTAAAAACTCAACCTATGCCGACTCCGCCTCATTCCCACGCTCCGCGTGGGAATGTATCGTCAGACATTCCGCGTCTATTCCGATCTTCTTTGTCAATGTGGTACCTTTCAAGGCTATCGGGGATCTCCCCAAAATCACACATTACACAGACACGTCGCCGCGGGTACCAAATCAATCGGAGGCAGTCGTGGGGGCGGGGATTCCCCGTCCAATGGCGCAACGTTGGAAACCCGACTTTCGCAGGTAATAAATCAACCATCGAACGCGGTAGGGCGCAGCATGCTGCGCCCGATCCTTCTTGATTCCAGGGCTCCTCCCCGGCGTAGGGGATTATGGCATTGCAATACACCATGGCCGGGCGCAGCCCGGCGTTTCCCAGGTAAGCGCGGACCTCACTCCCTTGACCTATCCAGATTGTGATATAATTCTCGAACGGTGACCCGGGCTAGTTCGTCTCAGCAGGGTTCAGAGCGTTCTCGTTATAGTCGCAACATGGCCTTGGCGGTGCTGACTGCAAATGTGGGTTGCCTTACAGTCATCATCACGTTGTCTGCAGTGTTTGCGGGATTATGGCTGGATAACACTTTTGGCAGCAAACCTTGGTTGACGCTTGGCCTCGTGGGATTAAGCCTGCCAGTGAGCCTATTCATGATGTTTTTTGTGGTTCGGTGGACTACGTCAAAAATGTCGTTCGAAGACGTGCAAAAGAAAACGGCTGTTCAAGATAGAAATGACCTTGACTGAAACGAAAACGCGCCGTTGGCGCTGGGGCTTTAGCCGCTGGTTGGTGCTGGCTTTGCTTATTATTAGCGCTGTTTTGGCCGGCAGATTTGCTCCTATTCAGCCGCATTTCCAGGTGCCAGCCGAACTCCTTTCCTCACAGCCCTTATTTAATATTCCATTGCTCAATGTCCCCGTTTACCTTTCAAACACTCTTACTGCCATCCTGTTTGTTGATCTCATCTTGTTTTTGATTGGATTGGCGGTATTTCTCTCCATTCGCTCAGGTAATTTGGTGCCGCGCGGGATTTCCGGCGCTATTGAAGGGTTGTTGGAAGCTGTATACAACTTGACGCAGACGAACGCCGGTAAATGGACAAAAACTATTTTTCCCTTCTTTGCCACTATCCTTCTTATCGTATTCATCGCCAACACGATGGAACTCATTCCCGGTGTGGATAGCATCGGACTATTTGACGAGCACCACATCGAAAATCCTGAGTCCTGCCAATTTGATAGGCTTACCAGCGTCGGCGGGACGGAAGTTGTCGGAGTGAGTGGAGAAAATGAGTGCGCAGCTGGCGTTGTTCCCTTTGTGCGCGTGGTATCCACGGATCTTAACTTCACCATTGCCCTTGCCGTTATCTCTGTGGTCAGCACGCAGATCATCGGCGTTCGCGCGCTCGGCTTGAATTATTTCACAAAATTTTTCAACACCCGCACCTTGTTTACCAAACCCTTTTTGGGAGCGATCGACTTTTTTGTCGGGATTATCGAATTGCTCTCCGAGATGATCAAAATCCTTTCGTTTTCATTTCGATTGTTCGGCAACGTTTTGGTAGGTACCATCCTGCTTTTTGTGTTCGGCACCCTGCTTCCGGTTTTTGTTCCCTCCGGTATTCTCATTTTCAATTTCTTGGTCGGCATTATCCAGGCTTTTGTATTTGGTTTGCTAACCATGATCTTTATGTCGCTGGCCACGGTCAGCCACCATCCTGAAGAGGGTGGCGAGCATTAATAAAAAAAGCATAGACTTTAAACAAAAGAGGAGTTCACGAATGGAAGGTGATATTGTTCTAGCAGCAAAAATGGTGGGAGCCGGCCTGGCGACTATCGGCGCACTGGGCGCTGGTATAGGCATCGGCATCGTGGTGAACGGCGCCGTTCAGGCCATGGGCCGCAACCCGGATGCCAGCGGGCTCATCACCACCAACATGTTTTTGGGCATCGCATTTTCGGAATCGATCGGTATCTTCTGCTTGGTGATCGCGTTCTTGTTGCTTTTTGTGGTTTAAGCGGAAAGAGGATTTAGACGAGATGGAAGCGCTAGGTATTAATGTAGGTTTTCTCGTTGTTCAGATTATCAACTTTTTAATCGTCTTCCTTGTTTTGAACGCGTGGGTATATAAGCCCATTGTCGGTCTGCTGGAACGACGCCGCGAGACGATTGCCAAGGGTGTGGAAGATGCCCGCATTGCCGCCGAAGCGCGCGCCAACGCAGAAAAGGAAGCCGAGAAGCTGCTGGCTGATGCTCGCGCCAAGGCCGCTCAGGAGGCTCGAGAGCTGACCCAACGCGCTGAACAGCAGGCCAAGGAGATCCGCGCCGCCGCGGAGGCCACTGCTTCCAAGGCCCGCGAAGAAGCTTTGGTGGAGGTGGATCAGGAACGCGTGCGTGTCCTCGGCGACGTGCGCAACCAGGTGGCCGCGCTGGCCGTGGCCGCCGCGCAGAAACTGATCGGCGAAGCCCTTGACGCCAAAAAGCAGCGCGCTTTGATTGACGAATTCTTTTCCGGAGTTAAATCCGGAAAGGTTACGGTGCTTGAGGGCGCAGACGCAACCGGTGCCAGCGCGGTCGTTACGAGCGCCTTACCCCTCTCGAAAGAAGAGCAGGCCCAAGTTGAAGGTCAGCTCGTCAAGTCGTTGGGTGGCAAAGGCGATGTTTCCTTCAAAGTAGATCCCAACATCCTTGGCGGCCTGGTGGTCCGTGTGGGTGATAAGGTGTTGGACGGTTCGGTCGCGGGGCAGCTCGGAGCCCTCCGGCAGAGTTTGCGCTAGCCAACTAAGTAAGATTGTGACGCCCGGCAAAACCGGGCGTCTTTTTGTTATACAATCCCATCCGATAACCTTACCAATGCCCCACTTAGACGAGCTCCTTAAAGATGTTCAAACTGAAGATTATGTCCCACCAGTTGAGATCACCGGTATCGCCGTCGATTCGCGCCAGGTTAAGGAAGGCGATGTCTTCTTCGCCGTTGTCCAGGGGGTTGACCGTTATAAATTCCTGGATCAGGTTGTGGAACGCGGCGCCGCTGCCGTTGTTGGAGACCGTAAAGACATCGAGTTGAGCATCCCGCACATCCAGGTAAAGGACACGCGGGCCGCCCTGGCGAATGCTTCGGCAGCCCTTTATGGCTATCCGGCCCGTGAACTGACCATGATCGGCGTCACCGGCACCGACGGTAAAACGACCACTTCCAACTTCATATATCACATCCTCCGCGCTGCGGGTCACTCGACCGGAATGATCACCACCGTTAACGCCCAGATCGGAGACGAAATCCTGGACACCGGTTTCCATGTAACCACCCCCGAAGCCTTCGACACACAGCGCTATCTACGCCAAATGGTTGACGCTGGACTCACGCATGCGGTGCTGGAGATGACTTCAATTGGTTTGGCCCAGCAACGCGGAGCCCGCCCACAGGAATTCGATGTCGCCGTCGTCACAAACATCACCCATGAGCATCTTAATGACCATGGAACTTACGAAGCCTACTTCGATGCCAAAGCCCTCCTCTTCGAGGGATTAGATCCTTCCTTTGAAAAGAAACGCATCGTAGAAAGGCTTGCCGTCCTCAACCGGGATGACAAATCCTACGAGGGACTCGCGAAACGCACTACACTAAACCAGATCTCCTATGGTTTGCATCCCGAAGCTGACCTGCGCGCCGCAAACATAACCAACACTCCTGAGGAATTGAGCTTCACCGCTAAAGGTCCCGGATTCACGTTTCCAGTGGAGACCAGCATGTTCGGCGCTTACAACGTTTCCAATGCACTGGCCGCCATCGGCGCCACCGTGATTGGGTTGGGCATATCACCCGAGGCTGCCCAGGCAGGCATTTCTGCGCTTAGGGAAGTTCCCGGACGAATGGAACGTATTGACATGGGGCAGGATTTCACCGCCATCATCGATTTTGCACACACCCCGAATGCATTGAAGGTTGCCTTGGAGGCTGGGCGTGAGCTTACCCATGGAAAGGTTATCGCTGTGTTCGGCTCCGCCGGCTTGCGCGACAACGTCAAGCGACGCATGATGCCGGAGATCGCAGCCGAACTTGCAGATATTTCAGTGCTCACCGCAGAAGACCCGCGCACTGAATCCCTGGATGACATCCTGGGGGAAATGGCCGCGGGTGCGCGCAGCAAAGGCGGGGTTGAGCGCGAATCCTTCTGGCGTGTGCCCGATCGCGGGGCCGCGATTTCGTTTGCGTTGCTCCACGCGAAGCCGGGCGACTTGGTCATCGTGTTGGGCAAGGGCCACGAGCAATCCATGTGCTTTGGCGAAACCGAATATCCCTGGGATGATCGTGTCGCCATGCGCGCCGCGCTCGCAGAGTATCTCGGCGTGGGCGGCCCCTCGATGCCGAGGTTGCCTACTGCCGCTTAGTGCTTTGGAAATTAAAATGGCGCCTTTTTGAGGCGCTATTTTGTCCTGAGATTCGCGGTCGCTATTCAAACGCCTCGAAGATTGGCGGGAAGGTGAGCAGCAGGCCGATGGCCAGCAGGACTATCGTGATATTGAATACTCGATTGAAATCGTAATTCTTGTCTTTCCAGATCGAACCTAGGATCGCCCAGCTGATCAGCCAGATCGAGACGCCGAACGTAGTCTTCCCCGAAAGCGGGCCGACCGGGTTGTACAGATTCAACATATGCTTCAAGCTCTCCGAGATCACGGCGGCGGTGGTGAAGATGCCGATAGCCATTGTGCCGATGCCTTTAGCGATCAAGGGCTGCCCGCACCTGGGCCGGTTGCAGATTTGGTTTTTGGACTCATTTTATTTCTCCGAATTTTAGCGATCAAAGAATGGGTGCAGCCTTTGTGATGAAGGCGCCTAGCAACCCGGCAATGGCCGCGGTGGCGAACGCTAGCGCAAAAAAGACTGTAACTATCCAACGCAGTCGTGCATTCTCGGCCAAGGTTGGGCCATATTTGAAAATGAGGAATGCGGCAACGACAGCAAGGATGGGCGAAAACCAGGCCACATGTTCTTTCCATTCCATGCCGAAGGTGTGCCAGGCCGCCAATGTTGGATTATCCAAGAGAAAAGAGCGCGGAAATTGGGTTAAGTCTCTCCCTCCGGTGGCGTCGCTCGGTACCACGGATAGACCACCCAGGTTCTGCTGATTACGGTGGCCCACGATGCAATGGCCATCAAGGTTGTGCCCCATTTGAGCCTGAGAACTCGGCTATTGAGCCCAGCTGGCGTCAATTGCCCCTTCCTGAGGCCGAATAGCTCGGCAAGACCGCCGGAAAACGCCAATAGGAAAAGCGCGCCGAAGATCATGCCGTGCATCGCAGTAACAAATTCTCTAACTGTGAGAGACATAGGTGAAACCTCCTTCCAAGTTTGGTGAGTGAATACTCTCGCTAAGCTGGAATTCTAAGGAAACCTACAATTATTTTCAGTGGCAGATGCCCTGTTTTGCACTGGGACAGGTCGGGTCATTCGGACAGAAGCTGGCCTAAACAAAAACGGGCCGTTTGAACTGAACCCCTAAAAACGGACACGAAAAGAAAAGCGCCCCCTGTGAGAAAATCGAACAGGAGGCGCTTTTATGTCTGGGAAGAAAGGGATGAAGCACTATGCGGTTGAGCTCAAGCAGGAGGCG
>JBOGUK010000240.1:0-4041 GCA_050695915.1 Anaerolineales bacterium | reverse complement strand
CGGTGGATGTTGTGATAGGTACCCATCACCCACAGCGTACCGGTGGGTTTCAGCACACGGCGGCAGGCTGAAAGCCAGGCGCGGGTGAACCCGTCGTAATGCGCGAAGTCGCTGAATTGGTCCCAGGCTTCCTGTACGCCGCGTACTCGCGTGTTGTTCGGGCGGCGCAACTCATTCCGCAATTGCAGGTTGTAGGGCGGATCAGCGAAAACAAGATCGATCGATTCTGCCGGGAAATCCGTCAGCAGTTCGATGCAATTGCCTACGAGTACCTCTCCGATGGGAAGATTTCCGGACATTGCCCCCAATTATGGACAAGGAGAACCTTTTGTGCTCACAGCGATAAGAGTCAAATTGCTCTTTTACAATACGGACGTGAAAAGGCAGAATGAGCTGATCGGCTTTTTGTTCGACGGGAAAACTGGTCGCCTCTCCGAAGAGCTTTACCAGTGGATACAGGCCTCCCCGCGCTTCAACACTTTTGTGGAGGATTATCGCGACAAGATCCGCAAAAAGATACGCGTGGCCAGCGAGCCCGAAGGGCTCCTTGATATTCGCGCCGAGCTGGATGTGGCCCGCGGGTTGCTAGGCGACCGGCGATTGAAGGTCGAATATGAATTAAATGCAAATTCGAAGCGACGCGTTCCCGACTTTGCAGTGACGTATCGCGAAAATCTTATCTTCCACATCGAAGTTTCCCGAATGCAAGCGAGCAAGAATGCGGATGCCGGTCGAACTGCGGAACGCATCGTGCGCATCCTGCTGGAAAAGCTGGGGCAGATGCAGCCGGGTGCGCCAAATCTGCTGGTTATCCATACCAAGGAGCAAGCCGCACAATCAGTCGACCTGGGGAAGCTGATGCAGCAAGTGAAAAACCGGGCTGACAAGAAGGACATTCCGTTTTATGCCAGGAGCCGCTATGACGGGCCCTCAGCTTTCTATAAGGACTTTCTCCATCTAAACGGCATCCTGCTTTGGGCGCCCGGCGCCGATCCATGGGTCAACAAGCAAGCGCGCCCGTCGCTGGACGCGAAGGTCGTGCGGCTGGTTCACTCCCTGGTTCCCGCCTGAAACTGCTATGCACACAACCAAGTCCCCGCTCAGATACCCCGGTGGCAAGAATCGCGCAGTCAAGGCGATCCTTAGGCTTATACCGGAGCGCGAGAGTAGATTGTGCTCGCCATTTTTGGGTGGGGGATCGATTGAACTCGCCTGCACTCGAAGGATGAAGGTACTGGGTTCGGACGTCTTCGAGCCATTGGTCACATTTTGGCAAGTTCTGCTGGAGGCGCCACAGAGGCTTGCCGATAAGGTTGCCGCTTACTACCCGCTTTCTCGCGGCGATTTTTACAAGCTCCAGGAACAGCATACGGAGATAAAAGACCCGCTTGAAATGGCGGCGGCGTTCTTTGTCCTAAACCGCGCTTCCTACTCGGGCACCACGCTCTCCGGCGGATTGAGTCCGGGCCATCCGCGCTTCAATTTGTCATCCATAGAGCGTTTGCGATCATTTCAGGTGACCAGTTTCAAGGTGAAGCGCGCAGATTTTCGCGAGGTCATCCCCAAGCAAGATAAGGCTTTCCTCTATCTCGATCCGCCGTACATGAACGTACAGGCGCTGTACGGCGTGAAAGGCGGCGCACACAAGGGTTTCGATCACAAGGCGCTCGCGGACCTGCTTTACAAACGGGACCGTTGGATCATGTCCTACAACGATTCTCCCGAAATTCGCAGCCTATACAGGAACTACCGAATCGTGAACGTGTCCTGGACTTATGGGATGAATAAAAGTAAACGCTCGAATGAGGTCTTGATACTGAGTAACGATATTCCAATCTCTCCCAGCTAATTCTGCCTTCTTTAGTTTTCTGTGTCTGAACCATCCACTCGTTTATATGGGAAATCGTTTCGTATATTCTCCACGTAGTATTGCCCCTTTGATTCAGCATTGAGGAGTTCTTCGTATATCTCCTTGGGAACTCCAAAATACTGATAGATCCCGCCTTCCACAAATTCAACTTCCAACGTGAGTGTCTCTTCGTCGTAGGCAACTGATTTCAAGCTGGTTGACTCGAGTCGTACTCGTTCCATTTATTGGCTATCTTACACGTTGAAGCGCACGTTGATTACATCCCCGTCCTGCATCACGTATTCCTTGCCCTCCAGGCGCAGGCGCCCTTTGTCGCGGGCAGGCGCCATGCCGCCAAAATCCAGGAGTTCCTTGGCGCCGATGATTTCAGCTCGGATGAAGCCGCGCCCGATATCGGAGTGGATCGTGTCCGCGGCTTCGACAGCGGTGCCGCCGCGCGGCAGCACCCAGGCGTGCGCCTCCGGCTCGCCCACGGTGTAGAAAGTCTGCACATCCAGGAGTTCGTAGGCTGCGCGGATCGCGCGCTGGGCGCCAATCTCCTGCAACCCATATTCCTTTAGGAACGCTTGTGCGTCCTCGGGGGAAAGCTGGGCGAGCTCCATTTCCAGCTTCCCTTGTAATCCCAGCAAGGGCGCATCGGTGATTATTTCCGGCATCGCCAGCCCTTCACCGTGGTTCACAACTACCAGCAGTGGCTTTACGGTAAGTAAGCCTAGTCCAGCCATCCCTGCGACTTCTTCCTTTTCCAATTTCATCGTGCGCAAGGGCTTGTTGGCGGAAAGAGTTTCTTGTAATCGGTTGAACAAGGCAATTTCACGCTCCATGGCAGCAATATCGCGTCCGCCTTTACCGCGTTCTTCGGTGAACTTTTGCAACTTGCGCTCCACGACGATCAGATCGTTAAGCAGCAACTCGTCTTGCACCGCCGCAAGATCCCTGGCGGCGTTCACGGTTCCTCTTGGGTGTGGGACGCTTTCGTCCGCGAAAGCTCGAACTACGAGCAGCAGTCCGTCCATGCCAGTTAATGCATTCAGCAACTGGCTGGAAAGCTCTTGGCCAGTTTCTTCGGAACCGATCCCTGCGACATCCACGAAAGAGATCTGCGCATGCACGATCTTTTTCGATGCAAATAACTCCGCTAGCTTCTCCAGGCGTTCGTCGGGCACATTTACGGTGGCGGGATGAATCTCACTACGCCCGGAGCTCATCGTCAGCGGACGGTTATTGCCCGTGAGCGCGTTGAAGATGGTTGTTTTTCCGGATTGGGGCAGGCCGATAAGAGCGAGTTTCATAAGAGCAAGGATAAGGGATTAGGGAGAAGGGATAAAAGGGATTGCTGGCGACTGAATGGGCGATGTTTGACTTTAGGTATGCGACTCATTATACTTTTCGTTCCCCTCTTTGCCGGAGTGGCGGAACTGGCAGACGCGCACGACTCAAAATCGTGTTCCTTCCGGGAGTGTGGGTTCGACTCCCACCTCCGGCATACTATGCACGCCCTGGCGGGCGTGCGTTTAGAGTTGCTTATCTGCTACGCAGACCCCGCAACTCCACTGCTCTAAGAAACGGCGTTTCTACACGCCGTTTTGCTTTTAAGGAACTGGTGTATCTTGAGGCTCTTCGGTCGGCGTCGGGGTACCAGGTGGGGGAGTTGGAGCGAATGTGGCTGGCGGCGGTTCGCTGGTTGGCGGCGGCTGGCTCGGTTCTTCATCTCGATCTTCAATAGGGACTGGATCCAAACCAATTACACGTTCAATGGGGATTTCGGGCGTCTGCAGTTGCCCAGAGGGCGCGTCCAATGGCTGCGGAAAGCGCATTGCGGCCCAAATAGCCACGCCTAACACTCCCAGTGCGGCAACTGCCCAGCGCGCGGCTTTATTTTCTTCCAGCGGATAGTCGCGGTCGATATCCCAGCGACTGACGGCGCACACCCGCCGAGCGCGCAGCGAAAGCAGGCTGGTAGTACGGCGCCGCCAGGAACAAGCTCGCCTGCCATGTGAGCAGCAGGGCGAGCCAGAACGACCAGAAGCGGTGTTGGACCGGTTGCTCTGTATGAGTCTTTGGAAACCATCAAGAAGGTCCGCTCCCAGGGTTCCGCTCCGTGACCCGCAAAACGACCCGGGCCACCCGCTCGTTACTGCTTATATTGGTTGTGGATAACTAGCTGTGCC
>JBOGUK010000239.1:0-9487 GCA_050695915.1 Anaerolineales bacterium | reverse complement strand
CACGCAACCTGCGCGCAGGCAGCGAGTGCGGCTTTCGCCTGTGCCTCCGGAGAAGAAGCCGCCGCGCGGCGGGAGAATCCGCAGGTTCCTGCGCTCCCCATTAACGATCGCTCTCATGACTGTGATGGCGGCGCTCTTCCTGGTGAGTGCCGCGAGCGCTGCTGTCGGGTGGAGCTCGGGCCGAGGCGTTTATTACGCGACCGCTACCTTCGAAACCGGTCTCTATATGCTGGATCAATATAACCTGGCCTTGGAAGACATCGATGCCGGCAATTACGCTCTGGCCCGCGACCGCCTCGAGTACATTTTTTCGCGAGATCCGAATTTCCTCGATATAGCCGATCTTTGGGTGCAGGTGATGCTTGTCATCAACAGCACGCCGCTGGCCACGGATCTGAGTTCACTCGTTCCCACTCCCACTCCCACCACAGATCCGCGGCCAAAAGAGGAGCTGATGGTTGCGGCGTCAGCGCTTTTCAACGCGCGGGATTGGACCGGTACGATCGATACCTTATTGGCACTCCGTAAAGCGGATGCAGGGTTCCACACCGCTGAGGTGGATGGCATGTTTTACGCTGCGCTCCGCAATCGCGGTGCACAATACATCATTGAAAAAGGCCTTTTCGAACTTGGACTATACGATTTTTCGCTCGCCGAGAAATTCGGGCCCTTGGACGGCCAAGTCGAACGCTACCGAGAGATGGCCCGCCTTTACTTGTATGGGAATGCGTTTTGGCTCGCGTACCCCGAGGAGGCCGCCTATTACTATGGCTTGCTCACGGGCTTGGCGCCAGACCTGCGCGACTCGAATGGGTTATCAGCCTTTTATCGGTACAGAGAATCGCTGATCCACTGGGGCGACAAGTTGGCGAAGGAGGAAGATTGGTGCGGCGCCTACGAGAAATACCAACTCGCGTTGGACGCGCGGTTTGAGGATGACGTTCAGGCCCTGGCGAATTCAGCTCTTGATCAGTGCCTGGGACCTAGCCCCACGCCTTCATTACCCTTTACGCCCACGTTCACCGGATTCCCGCTGATTACCGAGACAGAAACGCCGACACCAACCATAGGTGGTCCGCCGCCAGATACGGCCACTTCTACACCAACACCTTCTGAAACTCCGACGACATCGCCATGAGAAAAGCCTGGGCCGGTTTCACGCGTTTCGTGAGAAGCTATCGCAGGCTTTCAGTCACCGCGATCGTCCTATTCCTACTGGTAGCCGTGGTTGCCATCCCCACCGCCTATTCCTGGGCGCATTACGCGGGCACGGCGCCAACCGGGTTGTTCGGCTTCCCTCTTTTTGCAACGCCCGAGGGTGGCCTGAACGCCCAGGAGATTCAGCAGAGTGGGCAAGGCTTCGTCCTTCCCGAGGCGTGGAGCGGTTCGGATAGGGTCACTATCCTGGTGATGGGATTGGATTATCGCGATTGGAGTGAAGGGCAAGGGCCATCGCGCACCGACTCCATGATGTTGCTCAGCGTTGACCCAGTGACCAAAACCGCCGGGATACTTTCGATACCTCGAGACCTGTGGGTAGTCATCCCCGGATTCACTCCAAACAAAATCAATACGGCCTATTATTTCGGAGAACTCTACAAAGTTCCCGGGGGTGGGCCCGAACTGGCCAGGCGCACAGTAGAACAGACCATTGGTGTGCCAATCGATTATTACGCGCAGATCGACTTCAATGCCTTTATCTGGTTCATCGATTTGATCGGCGGTGTGAAGATTGAGATCCCTGCGCCGATCACGGTTGACCCACTCGGCGCTGATACCATCCCGAAGAACCTGAAACCCGGTGTGTTCGTTCTCCCTGGAGATATCGCTCTCGCTTACGCGCGCGAGCGGCATGCCGAGGGCGGCGACTTCGCCCGCGCCCAACGTCAACAGCAGGTTGTTTTGGCCGTTCGCGAACGGATCCTGGACCTCAATTTGCTACCCGGCCTAGTCGCGAACGCCAATGAGATATACGCTCAGCTCTCTGCGGGGGTCCAGACCAACCTTTCGCTGGAAGATGCCATCCGCCTGGCCGTTCTAGCTACACAGATCAAGAAAGAGGATATTCGCCAGGGACTCATCGGCGAACGGGACGTGATCTACGGACGCTCGCCCGATGATCTCGCCATACTAATCCCGGTCCCAGACCGTATTCATGAAATCCGAAACGAAGTTTTCGGGTCAGGCACGGCGCTGGGGCCGCATACTCCAGGAAGCGCGGAGCAAAAACTGGCCGCAGAAGCCGCGCGTATCTCAATTCAGAATGGGACTGCGGATTCCGGTCTCGGTACCCGCGCTCAGAGCTTTCTTGCGAATCTTGGCGCCAATATTGTAGACAATCGGCCTGCAGGAGGCGGATTGGGCCAGACCGTGTTGGTAGATCACACGGGAAATCCTTACACGCTTGCCTATTTGGCCCAATTGCTTGGGATACCGAGTGCCCGCATTATTCACGAGTTCGATCCTGCAAGTCCAATCGATGTGGAATTACGCCTGGGCTCAGATGCGGCATCAGCCTTTCAATAATTCCTCCCAGAATAATTCGGTCGATACTCCACTGATACAATTTCCTGCCCATGGCACTCAACGGTCGTCCTCAAATCCTTTTAACTAACGATGACGGGATCAATTCTCCAGGATTATGGGTGGCAGCAGAAGCACTCTCCGATCTGGGTTATGTATGGGTTGCCGCACCTCGAGAACAATCTTCAGGGATGGGGAGAAGTATGCCGCCTACCTCTGATGGGATCATTACGACACAGACCATCACGATCCATGGCAAAGAATGGACGATTTACGCGGTTGGTGGAACCCCGGCCCAAACCGTCCAGCATGCCATCCTGGAGATCATGCCGGTGCTGCCCGAACTCGTGGTGGCAGGGATTAATTACGGCAACAATTTCGGCACTGGCGTTACCATTTCCGGCACGGTGGGAGCAGCCCTGGAAGGCGCTTCGCATGGCGTTCCCGCGCTGGCCATTTCGTTGGAAACGGAAGACAAGTATCACCACAGCTATTCTAAAGAAATAGATTTCAAAGCAGCCGCACACTTCACCACTTTTTTCGCGGGGCAGCTTCTCAGTAAAAATTTTCCCGAAGACGTGCAGGTTCTCAAGGTCGAAGTTCCCTCCGATGCCAAGGAGGACACAGAATGGGGGCTGGCGCGACTTTCCCGGCTGCGCTTTTATCTGCCGACTGCACCAGCCCGCAAATCCTGGGACGAGCCCGGTTCCACAGGTTATAAAGCGCAAGCGGACGCGGGGCTTTTTGGGGAGGACACCGACGTATACGCAGTGATCGTCAAACGGCAGGTTGCCGTGACCCCAATCAGCATGGATATGACGTCTCGCGTTGCGTTTGATTCCATTAACGATCTCATCAAAAAATCCTGATCTGATAATCCAGGTCTGGCGTGAAGAAACTAAACCTCAGCGACAAATTAGCAACGCACCAATATCAGTTCGACGGATCGCACAAAAATCGCAACGAATGCGCGTTGTGCTCGATGGCCATGCTGCTCGGTCTCGCTGCCCGGCAATCTGAACTGAGCGATTTCGAGCTGCGGTCTGTGGATTTGGGACGCTTCCTGGATCGCATCCCTTTCCGGTATCCCAGGTTACCTGCATGGCTTCCGGGGCCTGGAGGTGCAACACATCCCTTTGCGGCCTATTGGGGACTGAAGGATTACATGAGGAACACCAAGGCGGGCAACCTGCGCGTGGGCTGGAAAGTTTTCATGAAATCCCGAGCAACGACAAACGATCTTGAAGAATCAGTTACGGCCGGCATACCCACCCTGATCTACGGGGTCGGTGAAACCGGGATTCCTCACGTGGTGGTGGTGATCGGTCGAGAGGACAAAAAGTGGCAAATCCTCGATCCGGGATATTCCAAAGAGAAGAACCCAAGAAATTGGCCGGATGATCAGATGAACAAGTGGTGGGTGAACTATTCGTTTATTTACCCGCGGGGAATTATGATCACGTTGGTGCCTACCGCGCCCGGCGCGACAAGTCCGAAGCCGAATGGGGCGAATTAGTAAACAAGCACACAGGTAGCCAAGTAATCAAGTTATGGGGCCTAAGAAAGGTGGCGGTAACGCCATTTCACCTGCCAGATACGGACGGCTGCCTCCAACTGGTTGCGCGTGCTCATTTTAGATTCTCCCCATTGGCGGTCCGCAAAGTAGATTGGAACCTCGCCGAAACGGCAACCCCGTTTATGCGCCAGGTAAAGGATTTCCACCAGGAATACGTATCCATTCGAAACTACTTGTTGGTAGGGTATTCGCTCCAACATCTCGCGGCGCCAGAGGCGAAAGCCCCCTGTCACATCGCGTATGGGCAAACCCAGAATAGTGCGCGCATAGAAGTTTCCCCAGGCAGATAGGCCGCGGCGCCAGAGTGGCCAGCGTTCATCCACACCACCCCCTGGGATATAACGGGAACCCAATGCCAGATCGCAGGTCGCCAACTTTGCAGCCAACTCAGGCAATTTTTCAGGTGGATGAGAAAAATCGCAGTCCATTTGGCCAATAGCTTCGGCGTCGCTTTTCAGCGCGTGGGCGAATCCATATACATATGCACGCCCTAAACCCGGCTGCCCGGATCTGTGTAACACTTCGATTCTGCCAGTCCACTGTTTGGCCAATTCTTCAGCAACGGCGCCTGTGCCGTCTGGACTTTGGTCATCCACAACGATGACTTTCAATTCAGGGATCGCCTGAGCCAATACGGCTGGAATGATTTTAGGTAAGTTTTCTGCTTCGTTGTACGTGGGCAAGATCAACGTGATCTTCATGCATTCCCCGCTTGAATAGCAAACCGACAAAATGAGGCCGCAGCTGCCAGACATTCAACTTCGTCCACCCGAAAATCCGTTTTGGAGGTTATCTGGTGGACAGCCTCGGAAAGGAAACCAACAAAGAACGCGCAAACCGGTTTTTCTTCGTTACGCCTTCCCCAGCAAACGGCGTTTTTTGACACGAGAAAGTCGTATCCGGTTCGGTGCGCCCTAACGGTGCAAATTTGATCGCTGGACTTTGAAATCAACTGCGCTAAAATAGGTAGTGCAACCCTGAGTTTGACCCCAACAGGGAGCGCCCTAAACCGGGTATTTCTCCCGAGAAGGGGCCAAAGCTCTTCCTGAAGTTTCATGAATACTCGGCCTCCCACCCTCGCTGCGCTGCTGCGACCGCCGCGGACCCCATATTTTTTTTCAAGGCCCAGATTGAGCGCAGAAAATTCGGCAAAGTCAAATCCGCGCTCTAAGTTGGCAGGCGGGTAGTTGTCGACAAGATGATCCAATTCATTCTCGGATAGGAATTGAGCCATCGTGCCAGCGTCTACCAGCTCCCCGATGGCTTGGAGCGCGGCGCTGGCAAAACGGTTGGGCAATCTCAACCCACTTTGGGAAACAGAAGCCATGGCATCAATCGATTAGAGGGCCTAGGTCAGCAACCGCCATGCGAAGCTCAAGCAGGAGCATGCCGAGTTTTGCCTCCCCGCCCGAAATAATCGTCAGCACTGCCTGTGGGCCGACGGCAACCAGAAGAGCATAACCTTCCGTCCCTTTAATATAGACCTGCTCCATTACTCCGCGCCCAAGCTCGGATGAAATTCGCTCACCCAATGAAAGCATTGCCGCAGACATGGCGGCGACGCGGTCTTCATCAATGGGAGGTTGGAGCACCGAGGCAATACTCAGCCCATCTGTGCTCACGACCGCGGCTCCGAGTACATCGGGAACAGAATCGATAAGGGATTGCAATCTGAGGGTAATAAATTGGGTGCGGGAGGTATTCACTTGAGCAACTGACAAAATAATTCCGCCCTACGGCGGCGGATAACTTTAGCATGCAGGTTAAGGCGTGTCAAGAAACTTTAAGTTGTGGCCAGAGTTCAGAACTATAATCGCCGGCATGTTGATTCACACCACGGGCCAAATCCTTCGCTTAACGAAGAACCCACAGCGCGGAAAATCTTTGGGACTGTTAGAGATCATAGAAGGCGGTGCGATACGGATTGATGATGGGCGAATAACTGAAATTAGTCCTCTTGGTGAAGTCAAAGGCCAGCACGAAGAAATCCTGGACGCCGGAAACCGCCTCGTCATGCCTGGATTTGTGGATGCGCACTCGCACCCGATCTGGGCAGGCGATCGAGCCGCCGAATTCGAGCAGCGGCTGGAAGGAAAATCGTATCTCGAGATCTTGGAAGCCGGTGGCGGAATCCTCTCTACAGTACGGACAACACGCGGCACTTCGCTTGACAAACTGATTGTCCTGACAAGGTCTCGGCTCCGCAAGATGTTTGCCCACGGGAGCACAACCATTGAGGCCAAGAGCGGATATGGCCTGGATTTGGAAACGGAACTCAAACTACTTAGCGCCCTATTGACTGTGGATGACGAAGGCCCGTGGGAACTGGCGATAACCTTTCTTGGGGCCCACGCGATTCCTGAAGAATTCAAAGGCCGGGCCCAAGACTACGTAAGCGAACTTTGCCAAACTTGGTTCCCCGAATTGAGAACCTGGTGGGCGGCTCACTCCAAGAACCGCCCATTGCCTTTCGTCGATGTATTCTGCGAGACGGGTGCATTCGACCTGGATCAAACACGCCGGATCCTTGAGAGCGCCAAAGAATTGGGATTCCCGCTTAAGGTCCATGCGGATGAGTTCGACAACCTTGGGGGGACGAGGCTGGCTGCAGAAATCGGCGCAACCTCCGCGGACCACCTAATTAGTCTGAAGGAAGATGAGATCAGGTTGCTGGGGGAGAGCGAAACAGTCGCCGTAGCTCTCCCAGCTACTCCTTTTGGGTTGACTTTGGAAAGATATGCCCCTGCGAAGGAGATCATCGCAGGCAACGCAATACTGGCATTAGGCAGCGACCTGAATCCGGGCACTGCATGGTGCGAAAGTGTTCAGTTCACGCTGGCCCTCGCATGCCGATATATGAAACTAACCCCTGCCCAGGCGATTGCCGCCGCCACAATAAACTCCGCGGCGGCCATCGGCCGGCAAGGTGAGATCGGTTCGTTGACGGCAGGAAAACAAGCAGACTTGCTCATATTAGAAATCGAGGATTATCGCCAGCTTGGCTACCGGTTTGGCACCAATCTTGTACATACAGTGGTCAAGAAAGGTGTGCCTTACAAGGTGCAAGATTTGGCTTGATGGTCTGGATCCAATCGATATTTGAAAAGATCCCCGCGCAGTGGGTCATCCTGGGTTTAATTACATCGATCGGGGTCAGCGTGGTGTTTCTCCGCTGGCTGATTCGACTAGCCCTGCGGGCATTTGTTATTGGTATTGTGGGAGTTATACTTCTCGGCGCGTTGTATTATCTTTTCAACTCCACCGGTTTCCAACTCTAGATGCCCACAATCGAACAAGCGCGTGCCTGGTATCCGCAATACGACCCAGTGCACGGTTTCGATCACATTTTGCGCGTCTTGAACATGGCAGAACGCCTAGCCCGAGAAGAAGGCGCAGATATTGAGATCGTCCGCGCCGCTGCGCTTCTACACGACGCCGGCGGCGGTGAAACCGGCGGCGAAGAACGCGTGGACCACCAGCATCGTTCGGCGGAATTTGCCAGGCAGATTCTGCAGGAAGAAGGCTGGCCGCCCGAACGAATTGTGGCTGTAGAACATTGCATCCGCGCCCACCGCTTTCGAGGTGACCAGCAGCCGAAGACGCTGGAGGCAAAAGTGTTGTTCGACGCGGATAAGCTCGACGTGATCGGCGCGTTTGGAGTCGCCCGGACACTGGCATACGACGTGGTGATGAAATGGCCTTTCTTTGCGGAACCGTCGAAATGTTTTCTAGATCATGGAGAAAAGGAAGATGGGGAAACCCACAGTTCGTACCATGAATATCTGTTCAAATTGGGGAAAATAAAAGACAGGATGCTGACCGAGACTGGACGGAAGTTAGCCGAGTCTCGGCAGGAGTTCCTGAATAGCTACTTTGAACAGTTAGCCGCTGAATCCCGCGGGGAAAATTAGATCGGGTGGTATAAACGCGAAGTGCGGCCAACTTTACACGATCTGGAGCACCTTGCTCGGGGCGCAGGCGAAATCCTGCGCGACGGCTTTGGGGATATTCATGAAATCGAATATAAGGGCGAGATCGACCTCGTTACGGAGGTAGATAAACGCTCTGAAGAATTTCTCATTGAAGAAATCGTAAATCGCTTCCCAGAACACAGAATATTCAGTGAGGAAAAAGGAGAACGCGCTGGCTCCGCGGAACACGTCTGGTATGTGGATCCGCTGGATGGAACCCTGAATTTCGCTCATTCCCTGCCGATTTTTGCAGTTTCAATTGCTTATGCTCTCGCCGGCAAGGTCGAGCTAGGCGTTGTGTGCGATCCCATCGCAAACGAGTTGTACTCTGCCGAAGTTGGAAAGGGCGCATCCCTCAATGGTGCGTCAATTCATGTTTCGCAGATCAGCGAGCTAAAGAATAGCCTGCTAGTCACCGGCTTCCCATACGACGCCTGGACCAACCCGGATGATAATTTTGCCGAGTTCCAGGCCTTTTCGAAGCGAAGCCAGGGAGTCAGGCGACTGGGCTCGGCGGCTCTGGACCTTTGTTACGTGGCAACCGGGCAGCTGGATGGTTTTTGGGAGATTCGATTGAATCCCTGGGATGTTGCCGCTGGCGGGCTGATCACACAGGAGGCAGGCGGGGTGGTTACGAATAATCGAGGCGAGTCAGACTACCTATCCAAACCGCAATCCATCCTGGCTGCGAACCCGGCGCTGCACCCAAAAATGCTTCAAATGTTGGCGGAAACAAAATCAGCGCGACCCTAGGTTAATCAGCCATTTCCAGGAGCTTGCCCCACTCGGCAATGCTGAGCGTCTGCGGCCTGCGTGATGGGTCAATACCAGCTCGTTCAAGTCTCTCTACGGACGATTGCTTGCTCCAGCCTGGCAGCGCCGCCAGGGAATTCGCTAGTATTTTCCGCTTTTGGCCGAAGGCGGCCTTCGCGATTCGAAAAAATAAATCAATGCTCGTTCGGGGAAGTGCAGGCTGGGTGTATAAGTCCACGACCAATAGGGCCGAATCCACTTTCGGAACCGGAAAAAACGCTCCAGCGGGAATGCGCAGCGTGATGCGCGGCGCACCGTACAACTGCACGCTAAGCGCAAGCAGCGACATCTCGGGGGGTGAGGCGCATGCTCGTTCGGCTACCTCCGCTTGGACAGTTAAAGCGAACTTCTTAGGGGTTGGGTTCGCTTCCAATAAATAACGGATCAGGTTGGATGTCAGGTAATATGGGATGTTCGCCACAACCTCGTAGGCGCCGGCGAAGTAATCCTCGATCTTTAGCTTGAATATATCCTTCTCGACAATTTCTACATTTCGGAATTCCCTCGTGTTCTGCCTCAAAAGCGTTACCAGGGCTTTATCAATTTCTACCGCGATCACTCGCTTTGCTTTTGCCGCCAAATGCCTGGTTAGGGAGCCTAACCC
>JBOGUK010000238.1:0-10029 GCA_050695915.1 Anaerolineales bacterium | reverse complement strand
CCTGAGCGCCGCGTGCGCAGTGCGTGGTAGCGCACCTCTTCTTTCCGGTAGCTGTTGAGGGTCTTCTTGATCCTCTCTATTTCGTCCGCGGGCAGCGCTGTGTCCATCAAACCCAGTGTCGTCTTGCGCAAAATACTTAGACCCGTCCAAGTAATGTTCGCCGCTACCAGCAGCGCTATGATCGGGTCCAGCGGCTGCCAGCCAGTCACCGCCACCAGTCCCACCGCAACCAGCACGCCGACGGACGTCCACACGTCCGTGAGCAAATGCTGCGCATTCGCTTCCAGTGTCACCGACTCGTGCCGCCTGCCTGCCCGCCGGATCACGAGCGCCGCCCCCAGGTTGATTAGCGATGCCACCAAGGACACCGCCAAACCCAGTCCAAGCGATTCCAGCGCCCGCGGATTCAGCAGCCGGTCCACCGCCGCCACGCCGATAGCAGTCGCCGCCAGCAGGATCAGCGCGCCTTCCACGCCGCTGGAGAAGTACTCCGCCTTCGTGTGCCCGTAGGCATGCTCTTCATCGGGCGGCGCAGCCGCCACATTGAGCACCACCAGCGCCAGGATGGCTCCCGCCAGATTCACTAACGACTCCATCGCATCGGACAGCAAACCTACGGACGACGTGAGCAGGTATGCGGCGCTCTTCAACACGATCGTGGTAAGCGCGGCGGTTATTGAAAGCCAGGCATAACGGGTTAGGAAAAGACGGTCCATTTTCGGATTCCTGATCGCTGATTGCTGATTGAGGATTATAGGAGGAATCGCCCTTCAGCCGAGCATTTCCTGACGAGAAATGGCTCCTAAATCTGTGCCTTCCTGAGCGACACATTGCCTTGGGCGCTTGAATTACAAACACCCGGAGAAATGAGTCTATCCTCATCTTTTGTTAGACCAGCAATAGCTGGTCGTTAGCTCTAATAATCCGCGTATCTTTTTGGTGTATGATAAATTCAGGCTCCGCCGCAGGCTCTCAATTCCCCATGAGGTTAGAGATGGGCTGTTGCGGCGAGCCTGTTTTTTTTACTCGCTCCAGGACGTCACCCGCCACCTTGCCTATGCGATGATTAACTCCTCGGAAATTAACAATCAAACAAATGTTGGGGAGGAACAGCAGTGCGCCAGGCAGTGGACATTCGCCCGAAGTCAACCTGGCGGGAAAGCCGCACTTGTAAAGTATATTGTAAAGTTATATCGACCCATCGGTACCCAAACCCCCAACTTTACATGTTTACCCTTTAGTCCCCACCTTTGATCTCAGATAAGCCTCGATAAACCCGTTCAAGTCCCCATCCAGCACGGCCTGGGTGTTCCCGTCTTCATGATCCGTGCGGTGGTCTTTTACCAACTGGTAAGGGTGCAGCACGTACGATCGGATCTGGCTTCCCCATTCCGCCTTCTGGTAAGCGCCGCGCAGCTGTGCGAGCTCGCGGTCTTTCTCCTCCTGCCTCAGTTCCAGCAGCCGGGCGCGCAGCACGCGCATAGCGTTCTCGCGGTTTTGCGTCTGCGAACGCTCGTTTTGCGACGAGGCAACGATCCCTGTGGGGATGTGCGTGAGCCGCACGGCGGTTTGGTTTTTCTGGACATTCTGGCCGCCGGCGCCACCGGAGAGAAAGGTTTCGATGCGCAAGTCGTTCGGGTTGATGGCGATTTCAGCTTCTTCCACTTGTGGGAGAACTTCAACCTGCGCGAATGAGGTGTGCCGCCGTTTGGCGCTGTCGAAAGGAGACAAACGTACCAGCCGATGCACACCTTTTTCGGGTCGCAGGTAGCCGTACGCGTACGGCCCGTTGACCGCAATGGTCACGCTCTTGATGCCAGCTTCCTCGCCCGGCGTAAGGTCTAGGATCTCGGTCTTGTAAACTTCCTGCTCGGCATAGCGGAGGTACATGCGCTGCAGCATCTGCGCCCAGTCCTGTGAATCCGTGCCGCCGGCGCCTGCATTGATGCTCAAGAGCGCGTCGTGGTCGTCGTACTCGCCGGAAAGCAGCGTGCGCAGCTCGCGCTGGTCGACGGTTTGCTCGATCTCTCTGGTTTCGCCTTCGAGGTCGCCGCGCAGCGACTCGTCCCCAAGTTCGGCGAGTTCAAGGCCGTCTGCGATGCGCTTTTCCTGGCTGTGCCAGCCTTCGATTTCCTCGCGCAGACTGGCGATGCGTTTCATCAATTGCTGTGCTTTTTGCGGGTTATCCCAGAGGTTGGGAGCAGCAGCCTGTTCATCCAGGCGCGCTAATTCAGCTTCCTGTTTGGGCAGGTCAAAGGCGCTCCAATAGAGCGCGCACGCGCTCTTGAGCATGGGTCAAACGGTCGACAAGGTCTTGCATAGCACTTTGTGCCCATTGTAGCAAAGTATTGGCCTTATTAATCTAGATGAGGAGAAAGACACTATACTCGTTGTCAGTGTGGTTCCATGAAGGCAGCCAAAGAATTCGCCATACGGCTGAACCTGTTTAACCGCGCCGAGACCATCGCGCCCGAACGCGGTTTGGAATATTGGCGTGAACGCATTTACAACTATCTGATTTCCGCAATGCTGGTGTTTGGCCTGATTGCAATTATTCCAAGCGTCTGGCTCTCGTTCACCACCGGGTTGGTCTGGCTGGGGATTGTTGACTTGGCAGCCTATGCAATTGTCCTGGCGCTGGCGTTGACCAAAGACATCCCTCGCACAGTGCGAGCGGCCATCCTGGTTTTGATCGGGCTGGGGATCGGTATTGCAGTCTTTTACGCCACTGGCGACGAAGGCGCGGGTCTCTTTTGGTTGTTCGCCGTCCCGCCATTCGCCGCATTAATGTTGGGCTTGCAGTGGGGGCTCACTTTCATCAGCATCAACGGTTTGCTCATCTGGGGGAGCACGTATCTTATTTTGTTGGACAATCCAATATTTCCGGGGTTGGCCGAATTTTCAGTGGCGGGATGGATCGTGTACGGGGTTAACTTTCTGGTAGCCAACGCGATTGTGACGATCCCCCTCGGCATCTTGATGAATGGATTGCTTCATGGCCGGGAACGAGAAGAGCAAGTGGCTCGCGATTACCAGCTGCTTTTCGAGACCAACCCGCTGCCGATGTGGGTTTATGAACTCAAAACATTGGCGTTCCTGGAGATCAATGAAGCGGCGATGCAAAAGTACGGGTATACCCGCGAAGAATTCCTCAATCTGACATTTGGAGTTTTATCAGTCAACGCATTCGGGCCCAGAAACTTCGATGAAAATGATGTCAACTTGTTACGAATTCTTTCAGAGATCGTCGGAACAGGCATTCAACGGGCCAGGCTGAATGAGCAAAAGGAGCGAAACCTGGAGGTCCTTACCGCGTTGGGGCAAATCGATAGGGCCATTCTTTCCAGCCTTGATCTGCGCATGAATCTAGCGATTCTCCTTCGCAATGTTGTCGATCAACTTGAGGTGGATGCAGCCAATATCATGCTGTTCAACCCCACACTGCAGACGCTTGAGTCGAACTTAGGCGAAGGCTTTCGTACGGACATATTCTCTCAGAAGACCATCCAGCTAGGTGAGGGGTTGGCCGGCCTCGCCGCAATGGAAAGGCGCACAATCAGCGCAAACTTAAATGATCTTGGTGACAATCCGCGCTTGGCAAAGGCAGTGGCCGAGGAAGGGTTCGTTTCCTATTACGGAGTGCCCCTTATAGCGAAAGGTGAGGTTAGAGGTGTACTGGAGGTCTTTCATCGTAGGTACCTTGAGGTTGATTATGAATGGCTAGATTTGCTAAAAGCTCTTGCGGGGCGAGCGGCCATTACGATCGACGCGGTGAAGTCTTTCGAGGATTTGCAGATATCAAACGCCGAATTAATGCTCTCATACGATTCCGCGATCGAAGGATGGTCGCGTGCGCTCGACCTGCGAGACAGGGAGACTGAAGGGCACTCACAAAGGGTGACTCAGTTGGCCATGGAGCTGGCCGAATCCATGGGGCTTTCCGGTAAGGAACTAGTGAATCTGCGGCGGGGGGCTCTGCTTCACGATATTGGCAAAATGGGTGTCGCTGATAGCATTCTTTTCAAACGTGCAAAACTGAATGCTGACGAATGGGAGCATATGAAACAGCATCCAACCTTTGCGCGGGATATGCTGCAATCCATCAAGTATCTCGAAGATGCGCTGGATATTCCGTACGCGCATCACGAAAAGTGGGACGGCAGCGGCTACCCGCGCAGTCTGAAAGATGTTGAGATCCCTTTGGCGGCCAGGATATTTGCCGTTGTCGACGTGTATGATGCACTAACAAGCGATCGACCCTATCGAAAGGCGTGGAGCGTCGAAAGAACCCTGAAGTACATTCAAGAGCATTCGGGTCAACATTTTGATCCGAACGTTGTTGCTGATTTTATGAATCTCGAAGATATTGCGGCGCTTCGAAAAGGGCTCGAACCCGCGATGCTATAATCGCTTCGATATATGTCCTCTAAGGAAAAACTCACCCACATTGACGAACGCGGCCGTGCGCGTATGGTGGACGTGTCCGAAAAATCCGAAACCGTGCGCGAAGCTGTCGCTGAAGGCAGTGTGCGCATGCTCCCCGAAACTTTGAGGCTCATCCGTGACAATGCCCTGGAAAAGGGCGACGCGCTCACTGTAGCCCAGGTTGCCGGGATCCAAGCCGCCAAGCGCACATCGGAGCTGATCCCATTCTGCCACCCGCTTCCTCTCGAGCACATCTCCATAGACTTCGAACTCGATGAGGAGTTTCCCGGAGTGCATATCCGCGCCACTGTGCGCACTACGGGGAAAACGGGCGTAGAAATGGAAGCTCTCACCGCAGTATGTGTAGCGGCTCTCACGATTTACGACATGGCGAAGTCGGCTGAAAAAGGGATGGTAGTCGGGGAAATTCGCCTCGTTAGAAAGACTGGGGGTGAAAGTGGGGATTATGAAAGGGATTAATAATGGCAACAAAATGGAAACGCCGCGAGACCAAACTGCGTAAGAGGCGTACCGGCATGCGCGTCTCGGGGAGGAGCATCTTCACGCTACAAGAGATTCTTAAGAAAAAAGCCGAAAAAACTCGTAAACCAAAACAAAAACCTCGCCCCAAGACAAAAACGAAATGAATACCGTGAATGTCTATTTCTTTGCAACCCTGCGCGATAAAGCCCGTACCGACAAAACCAGTTTGGAGTTACCAGACCAAAGCACCGTTTACGACTTGAAACAAACCCTGTTTGAGGTTTTCCCCGATCTGCCGCGCAACTCCTCAACGATGCTGGTTGCGGTGAATAAGGAGTACGCCTTCGATGAAGATGTAATCCCGCAAAGCGCCGAGATCGCGCTATTCCCTCCGGTCAGCGGCGGCGTTGACTTGCCAACGATTTTCGCCGTCACGCAAGATGAATTGGATCTGAACTCAATTCTGAATCAAATCACCCTTCCGACCACAGGCGCCTCATGTTTCTTCAGCGGAGTTGTGCGCGGCAAAACGCAGCGGGGCGCGGCTCACGACACCGAGTATCTCGTCTACGAGGCTTACGTACCCATGGCGGAAGAAAAAATGCGCCAGGTCGCCGATGAAATCCGCGAACAGTGGCCCGAGATAGAAGGCATTGCTATCGTGCAGCGCATCGGTAAATTGATGCCCGGCACACCCACAGTGATGATCGCTTGCACCGCTGGTCACCGCGATACCGGCATATTCGAAGCGGCCCGCTATGGCATCGACCGCCTGAAAGAGATCGTCCCGATCTGGAAGAAAGAGGTTGGGCCAAAGGGTGAGGTCTGGGTCGAAGGTGAGTACGTTCCCAGTCCGGGGGATTAATGACCGAATATCAATGCAGTAATTGCCATCGCCCGTATCCGGAAAATGGCGCTCCCCATCGCTGCCCACATTGTGGCGGCGTTTTTGCATTAAAGGGAGGCATAAATTATTCGGCAGATAAAGTGGATCCAAATGCAAAGGGGTTATGGCGATTTCGCCATACTTTCGGATTGCCCGAAAATTCACCGGCTGTCAGTCTCGGCGAGGGAAACACGCCGCTTGTAGAAGGCCAAGGGTTTGGACGAAAACTGGCCTTCAAGCTGGAGTATTCGAATCCAACTGGCTCATTCAAAGACCGCGGAACCGCTCCCTTGGCCAGTTTTTTGCTTGCGCGCGACATTAAAGAAGCTGTTGAAGATTCTTCCGGGAACGCCGGGGCCTCGTTTGCAGCTTACGCGGCGCGCGTTGGTATTCGGGCCCGTGTCTTCGTGCCCGACTATGCCTCAGGCCCGAAACGTAACCAAATCGAAGCCTACGGGGCGGAACTAATCCCGGTCAAAGGCCCGCGCTCGGAAGCAGCCAACGCGGTGCGCAAGGCAGCCGAAAAAGGGGCGGTATATGCGAGCCATGCCTTTCTGCCTTTCGGGCTTCCCGGAATCGCAACCATTGCCTATGAGCTCGTGGAGCAACTCGGTAGTGCTCCAGGCTCTATCATTGCACCCGTAGGACATGGCAGCTTATTGCTGGGCATCCATTTGGGTTTCGCCGCGTTACAAGGCGTAGGTATAATCAAAAATTACCCCATGTTGATTGGCGTGCAAGCGCGTGCTTGCGCACCGCTTTGGTCGCTTTCGACTCAGGGCGCGGCTGGACTGGCTTGGGTGACGGAAGGTGAAACGCTAGCCGAAGGGGTTCGTGTCCAGCAGCCGGTGCGCGGTGATGAATTACTGCGCGCCGTGGAAAATAGTGGCGGCCGCTTTGTCGCCGTCGAGGAAGAGGAGATTTTGCCGTCCCGAGAATCGCTTGCAAAAGCCGGACTGTTTGTGGAACCGACGTCTGCGATTGTTTGGGCAGCATTGCAATCCAGTGCAGCTGAATTGCGCGAACCAGTTGTTCTGATTTTGACCGGCTCGGGAATGAAGGCACTTTGACGAGGAAACATGGCTGAAAAGATAGTGATCACCGGAATGGGGACGGTCAACCCGCTGGGTAACACCGTTTCCGAAACCTGGGAAAAGGCCATCAACGGAGTTTCCGGAGTTGGACCCATCACGCTTTTCGACCCGTCGGATAACCTCGTTAAAATCGCCGCTGAGGTGAAAAATCTGGATACCAGTTCGCTTCTGGAAACTCGCGAACTCCGCAGACGAGATCGTTTCGAGGTGCTCGGGGCTTTCGCCGTTGCAGAGGCTTTGAAAGATTCCGGTCTGGAAATCAAGGAGAACAACGCCGCGCGAGTTGGCTCGATCATTTCGGCCGCAATAGGGGGGCTTACGTCAATGGAAGAGGGGATTGTCACAGTCCACGAAGAGGGAACCAGGCGTGCCAGCCCATTCCTCATTCCCATGATGATGCCGAATGGCGCAGCGGGGCTGGCACAGATCGACCACGGCGGGAAGGGTCCCGCCTTATCAGTGGCTTCGGCCTGCGCCTCGGGTCAGGACGGTATAGGGGTCGCCTGGATGATGCTTCGAGCAGGGATGATCGATGCGGCGTTCGCAGGGGGTGCCGAGGCCACGGTGACGCAAATCGGCGTGTCGGCTTTTGATCGGATGCAAGCCATGTCCCGCCGTACCTCTGGCACACCAAGCCCATTTGACAAAAACCGAGATGGCTTTGTTATTGGGGAGGGGGCCGCTGTGTTAATTCTTGAAACGGAGAGCCATGCCAAGGCGCGCGGTGCAAATATCCTGGCGGAGTTGGCCGGATACGCCGCATCCGCAGACGCCTTCCACATTACTGCGCCACACGAAGAGGGCGCAGGCGGGTCTCAGGCGATCCGCGACGCTGTCAATAACGCCGGCTTGAATCTTGAAGATGTTGACTACGTCAACGCCCACGGCACGGGAACGCCACTGAATGATCTTTCAGAGACGCGGGCACTCAAATCTGCCTTCGGTGAGGGCGCTTACGACCTGGCCATCTCATCAACGAAATCAATGACCGGCCACATGATGGGCGCCACGGGCGCCCTGGAAGCGATCTTGTGCGTGCTCGCCATCCGCAACGGTGTGATCCCGCCCACGATCAACTACTCCGAGCCTGATCCCGAATTGGATCTGGAGTACATTCCGAACAAGGCGCGTGAACTGAAAGTGGACGTGGCCATTAGCAACGCATTTGGCTTTGGCGGCCATAATGCGGTGCTTGTGGTAAAAAGATACGAATAACTCATTTTGAGGAACTGACGGATCGCTAGCTACTCAAAAGGGTGGGTGGCTGACGTTCCCTGAGTTCCGGGAGCTTGTCGTGCTGCACAAGGAAGGCCCGGGGCTGGAAACCCCCTTTAGCTTTGCAAAGCGCCTGGCGCTGGATGTAAAGGATCCCCACATAATCACGCGCGCGCTGACGCATCGTTCTTACGTGAATGAACACCCCGAGGCGCTCGAAGACAACGAGCGCCTGGAATTTCTTGGAGATGCTGTTTTAGACTTCGTTGTGGGCGCGTGGCTCTATAATCATTTCCCTGAGATGTCTGAAGGCGAAATGACACGCCTGCGGGCCGCATTGGTTAGCACCGAGCGGTTGGGCGAATTTGGCGCAAAAATCCAGATCGGCAAAGCCTTGCGCATGGGCCACGGTGAGGAAGAAAGCGGCGGCCGCAAGCGCAAAGCCATGCTGTGCAATGCGTTCGAGGCGCTGGTCGGCGCGCTATACCTGGATTCTGGTGTTGCCGCTGTCGAGAAATTCGTGAATCCTCTCCTCACACAGGCGGTCATCGATATTCGCAAGGGGCAGACTGAGCGCGATCCCAAGAGCATGTTGCAGGAGTGGGTGCAGGCCCGAGGTCAAGGTTCGCCAAACTATCGCATTGTCGCGGAGTCGGGGCCCGATCACAACAAGTATTTTGTCGTCGAAGTGATTGTAAATGGCAGGACGCTTGGCCGCGGTGAGGGGCCAAGCAAGCAGGCGGCCAGCAAGGTTGCCGCTCGCGAAACGCTTCGGATGCTGGATACCACAGGTAGAACCGAGCCAAGTTAGGCATTATGAGCCAGCGCCTGAAGTCCCTTGAGTTAAACGGCTATAAAACCTTCGCCAGCCGAACGTTGTTTGAGTTTGCGGGGAGAATCACTGCCGTTGTAGGCCCGAATGGATCCGGAAAATCGAACATCGCCGATGCCTTGCGCTGGGTTCTCGGCGAGCAGTCATATACTTTGCTGCGCGGCCGCAAGACGGAGGACATGATCTTCGCGGGATCGGAAACGCGCCCGCGGGCAGGCATGGCATCAGTAACCATTACCTTCGACAACACGGATGGCTGGTTGCCTATCGATTACACCGAAGTTTCAATCACGCGCAATGCCTATCGCGATGGCGAGAACGAATACTTTATTAATCAGCAAAAGGTCCGATTAAAGGACATTACCGAGATGCTTGTCCAATCCGGATTGGCGGAGCGTACCTATACCATCATTGGCCAGGGGTTGGTCGATACTGCGCTTACTCTGAAGTCGGAAGAAAGGCGCCGGTTATTCGAAGAAGCCGCGGGGATCGGTCTGTATCGATCGCGTAAGGAGCAATCGTTGCGTCGATTGGACATTACTCAGCGCAACCTGGAACGCGTGGAAGATATCCTTGCGGAGTTAAAGCCAAGGCTGCGCAGTCTGGAAAAACAAGCCGCGCGTGCGGAGGAATTCTCGAAACTGCGTGGAGAACTTCGTGAAACGTTGCGTCAGTGGTATGGCTACCATTGGCATCGGGCCCAGAATGAGTTGCAGCAGTTGCGTGAGGCGGCCGATGCGCGCGAAGCGGATCTGGGGCTTGCGCGGGAGAAGCAGGATGAGTTGGGACGTGAGCTCAACGGGTTGCGTGGCAGGACGCAGGAACTACGCGCACAACTCAGCCAGTGGCAGCGCGAGCTCGCTGACCTGAACTCCACGCGGGAAAGCGCCAGCCGTGGGTTGGCCGTGGCAGCCGAGCGCCAAAAGGCCTTGTCGGAACGCCGCACCGCGCTCCAAGAAGAGGGCAAGCGACTCGAACAGGAGTTAACCAGTATCAAAACCAGGCTGGACGAGGCCCGCCAAGACGCCGAGAGATTTCAGAATGAGGTGAACGAAGCCCAGACCCACCTTGGAGAAGCGCGCGAGGTGCTGCGC
>JBOGUK010000237.1:0-5715 GCA_050695915.1 Anaerolineales bacterium | reverse complement strand
GGACTGGTCAGCGAACAGAGTCTGTATAACCTCACTGCGCGCACAATTGAACTCGAAGTCATCCCGGCTTGCCGCCATTTCGGGCTGAGCATCATTCCCTATAGCCCGTTGGCCGAAGGCGCCCTTGGCGGAGCCCTCAGTTCGCCTGAAGGCGACCGCCGCGGCAGCGCTGACGTCCAGGAAAAGATCAAGCATCTCGAACCGCAACTCAAGCGTTACGAGAAGTTATGCAAAGAACTCGGCGCGCATCCGGCCACAGTCGCGCTCGCCTGGCTGCTGCACAATCCTGCCGTCACCGCGCCGATCATCGGGCCGCGCACGATGCAGCAACTTGAAGACAGCATTCCAGCAGTGAGTTTGAAACTCGACGAGGAAACGCTTAGCAAGCTGGACGAGATCTGGCCCGGCCCCGGCGGCGAAGCCCCGGAAGCCTACGCATGGTGACCTTTGGCCCAGACGAGCATGCTCCCCGCGAAGAAACGCATCGCGCTCGTGGCGCATGACGGCCGCAAGCACGATCTCCTCTCGTGGGTCATTCATAACCGCGACACACTTTCCAAGCACGAACTCTTCGGCACCGGCGGAACCAGCGCCCAGGTCAGCAAGGAAACCGGGTTGCACGTAACCCGCTTAATCAGCGGCCCTCTCGGCGGTGACCAGCAGATCGGCGCCGCCATCGCCACCCAGGCGATCGATGTGCTCATCTTCTTTTGGGATCCGCTGGAGCCTCAGCCGCACGACCCCGACGTGAAAGCGTTGCTGCGCCTTGCAGTGCTCTACAACATCCCCACCGCTTCGAATCGTTCGACGGCCGATTTCCTGATCACCTCGCCGCTGTTCAACGACGAGTATCCGCGTCGCCTGCCCGATTTTGCCGAGCGGCTCGAGGAGAAGCGCGAAGAAGATGACGAAGATTAATCACAAAGTACCCCTGGTACCCATGCAGCCACTTGTGCCCACGCTCCTAGTGGGCACAAATCTTTCGACGCGCTGCGTCCGTCTATAATCGAGACCCGCATCTCGCACACTTCCGCAGAGCGGAGGAAAGGGGGTTCCCACGGAGACCGTGGGAACCAGGCCTAGAACCAGGCCTAAAAAGGCATGAAAAATAACTCCATCACCATGATCGACGGCATCCGCGTGGGTCACGCGCAAGACCTGGACGCCCTCACCGGCTGCACTGTGGTGCTGTGCGAAAAAGGCGCCGTCGGCGGCGTGGACCAGAGCGGCGGCGCTCCCGGCACCCGCCAGACCGACGCGCTGCAGCCCGCCCACCTGGTGAGCAAGGTGCACGCGGTGATGCTTTCCGGCGGCTCCGCTTTCGGGCTGGATGCAGCCAGCGGAGCCATGCGCTACCTTGAGGAGCGCAAAGTGGGTTTCAATGTCGGCGTCGCACGAGTCCCCATTGTGCCATCCGCTATTCTTTTCGATCTCGGGCTCGGCTCGTCCACAAGACGTCCGGATGCCGATATGGGTTACGAGGCTTGCCTGAATGCCGGCACGAAGGCCCCAGCAGAAGGCAACTTTGGCGCCGGGACGGGCGCCACGGTGGGCAAGATCCTCGGTATCAAGAACGCCATGAAAGGCGGCATCGGCACGGCCGCAATGGATATCGGCGCAGGGGTGAAGGTTGCCGCCATCGTGGCCGTCAATGCGTTTGGCGATGTGGTCGACCCACGCACCGGCAGGATCATCGCCGGGGCGCGCAAGTCGAAGCGTAGCAGGAAATTCGCTGATGCGATGGAGGTGATGAAGCGCCTGGCAGGCAAGGACATCCTTGCCTTCGCCCGCGGTAACACAGTGATCGGCGTGGTGGCCACGAACGCGAAGTTCGATAAAGAACAGGCGGCCAAGCTGGCCAGCATGTCCATGAACGGAGTTGCCCGCGCCATCCGCCCCGCCAGCACGATGCTGGACGGCGATACGATGTTCGCACTCGCCACAGGGAAGAAGAAAGCGGATGTTAACATCGTGGGCGCCTTCGCTGCCGAGGTCGTCGCCGAAGCTATCGTACGCGCGGTGCGCGCGGCTCGCGGCGCGGCGGGATTGCCGGCGGCGCGGGATTTGTGATCATCAATTCGTAGGAGCGGCTTGCAAGCCGCCCAGGGCGTTTTGCAAACGCCCCTACTACCGTCGCCATTTCGTAATTACGAAAACACAGCCCAATTGACATTGCAGTTGATCAGTAGGGACGAGGTTGCCTCGCCCGCACCCACTGAGGGCGGGGAGACCCCGCCCCTACGCGATGGCCGTTCGCGTTCGCCGTCATAACCCTTTCCCGGTGAGTATCATCATCCCGAGGTTTTGGGAAGGGCGAAGGGATTTCGGTGCGAAAGACTCCAAAACTCCTTCGCCAAGCCAATGATGGCAGAAAAAAAATGCCATCATTGTCGGCTCAGGATGACATAGCAGATGAGGATGGAGGTAGGAAAATTTTGTCCGCAGCTTGGTTTGCTTTGCCCTAAGGGATTCCTCCCTCCGCTTCGCTTCGGTCGGAATGACAATTCGAGGTGCCTGGGATGACGAGGTAGGAAAGGATGGATTGGGAAGCGAGGAGTGTTCAGGATAGCGGGCGGGATAGGTTCGGATTAGAATGAAAACAAAAAACAAGAGGAGATCGATATGCTAATGCAACGAATCATTGGGGCACTGACTTTCAAGCGCCAAGTCTATGCGGATGTTGAAAAGGATCAATCCTTCAATACGACCGCCTGGGCCATCGTCGCAGGGCTGGCGCTCATCACACAATTCGGCACCTATTGGTTCGCCGCCGAGGACACGACCAGCGCCGCGATCGCCGGGGCGGTGGGAACACTCATCACTGTGGCCGGCTTCGCCGTTGGCGCCTGGGTGATCGCCTGGCTGGGAAAAGCCATGTTCAAAGCGGACGTAACATTCAGCGAGATGGTGCGTACGCTGGGGCTGGCTTACATCTGGAACTTCTTCGGCGCGCTCGCTGCGCTCGGTAACTTTATTCCGCTTTTGGGTTGCCTGACGGCGCCGGGAGCCTGTATCGGGTGGATCCTGGGCCTGGTGTCTTACTTCATTGCCACCCAGGAAGCCCTCGACCTCGACACCGGACAGACAGTGATCACGGTGATCGCGGGCTGGGTTGTGACCTTCCTGATCATTGCCTCAGCCACTTTCGTCGTCGGTTTGCTGGGCGTGAGTGCGGGTGCAGCAGGCGGATTGTTCAACTTCCAGTAAACAAGAGCTGGTGATTAAAAAGAGGCGCTGAGCCTCTTTTTCGTTTCCAGAGTGAGGTTGCCGATTTTAGGTTAAGGGCCGATCAAAACACGTAAACTCTTGTCCCGTTACCGATCGTCTGCACGTCGCGATGTGAGCTTTCAGGCGTGAGCCATCGGAATAACCACTTGGCTTCCTCAGGCCGCATGTTCACGCAGCCGTGGCTCATCTCGTTTCCGTAATTGTCGTGCCAGTAGGTGCCATGGAACGCCACCCCCCACTCGTGGAAATACGAAACCCAGGGAACTCCCGGTAACTCGTAGGCGCCAACATCACCGGTGACTTGGCCATTACCCATGTGGCGCACTGGCATCTTTGAAAAAACGACCCAATTCCCCCTAGGTGTTGCAGTGGGGATGCCATTTGTGCTTTGGATTTCCGGGATCCCAGTGGAGATGAAAGTGTCCAAAACTACCTCACCATTTTCATAAGCCCACAAACGTTGCTCGGAGAGCCCAACCTCAACCTTCTTTTTACCTTCCGGGACATTCGGTGAAACCGGCGCCAATTCCGCTGCGGTGATCTTGCGCATATGCTCAGCCAGTACGTAGTAATTGATGTGCAGCAGTTCGTCTTCGATGCGATACCACAACGCGCCGTCCGGCCCGCGCTCGACGCCCGTCACCCAATGGGTGGATGCGTAATACAAGCGGTAGAGTTTTACCCAGCCGTTTCGGGTCAGTTGATACGACTGGGTAAGCGGGACGGTAACTTCGAATAATTCGCCTTCTTCCCTGACCAGCGAAACCACTTGATTAAGTTCGGTCTTTACCGGCTGCAAATAAGCTGTGTGGGCAAATCCCTTATCGAGGCGGTACCACTGGGGATTGAAATCCGGCCCGAAATCGGATTCAAATTTCTCATACACATAAACGAGCTGGTCTCTGTCGAGGTGCCCAAGGATCTTCACATCCGGGCTGTAACGCGGGTACTGGGGGATATCGTAGAGATCGATGCCATTCGCCGTGGTCACCCGCACGACTCCGACGGCGTCGGATGGCTTGCTGCCGAGCCCCCGCACGCTGGGCGCCAGCGCCAAGCTGCTAAGGGCCAGGCTTCCCAGCTTGAGAAAATCGCGTCGCGTGAGCTCTGAAGGCACAGGAGAATTTTACCAAGTGTAGATGTGCCTTGCCTTAGAGGGGCGCGTTCTAATTCGTGCCGTAGGTATAATGCGACGCGCAATTTTTTGCGACACTCATGCCCCAGGTTTCGCTCGACATCCAAAGCTTTGTCCGCACGGCCATGTTCGTAGCGCTATTCTTCGGCGTATACACGCTGTGGCGCAGCCGGAGCATCATCCGTGAGTCGGATGAGCTGCCCTACCACCGCCTTCGGCAGCAAGCGGTGCTGCGCGGCTGGCAGGGGATCTTTTGGTCCTTTGTGCTTTTTGGTTTCTCTGCCCTGCTCTATTACCGAGGGGAAGCTGCCGCCTATAGCATTTTCCCGGTCACCGATACGCCCACGCTTACGCCTACGCCTTCATTAACATACACCGCGACCCTGTCGCCGACCATCACCCTGACGCCGACCGAAACTGCAACATTGCAATTCACTTACACGCCAACGCCGACGGAAGTGCCGCAATTGCCGGCCTCGATCCTGGCTCAGTTCACTTCGGTGGTTACGCCGAACCCGCAATCTGTGTTCAGTCCGCTCACCTTTGCGCGCGGCATCAACTTGCAAACCTACTTAGCAGTAAACCCGGGCGTCCTCTTTCAAAATCCGCTCAGTGGCATTTACGCTATCTTCAGCTATGATTTTATGCAAGATGGCGCCCAATGGACTGCGGTGTGGTATCGCGACGGAGATTTAGTGCATTATGAAACGAAACCCTGGGATGGGGGGACTGGCGGCCTGGGTTTCACCGAATGGCTCCCGGACGCGGAGGACTGGCTGCCCGGTATCTATCAGGTGCAAATCTTCGTTGGAACCGAAGCCAAGGTAACGGGCGAGTTTGAGGTCCTCGGGCCTCCGGGCACGTCCTCCCCGACGCCGATCCCGCCAACATCGACATCAACTCGTACTAACACACCCACCATTACCCCCACGCACACGCGCGTGCCAACGGCTACGGGCCCAAAATAACGGTTATTTACTAGCGACAGGTATCCAATGCGCTCGTTTCAACGAGCCATGGTGCAATGCTACATCGCCCATCTGCTTTTTTACTCTTCAGGCAATCTTTTCCGGACCCGTGACCATAACTTTCGCCACTTGCGCCGCGATGCGCGCATTGTTTCTCAACAACGCCAGGTTGGCCTCCAGGCTTTTTCCCCCACTGAGTTCGCTAACTCTTTTCAAAAGGAAAGGTGAGAGCGCCTGCCCGCTGATCTTCTTTAGTTTGGCGCTCTTCAGCGCGTCTGCGATCCAGGCTTCCACTTGCTGCCGCGGGATGGCAGCATTTTCGGGCGGCGGGACAGCCAGCAGCACGCCTCCGCCGCCAAGTTCCCAGTGTTCGTTGGCCAATGC
>JBOGUK010000236.1:0-3174 GCA_050695915.1 Anaerolineales bacterium | reverse complement strand
CCTGTGGCAAGAGCGCAGCTACGATAAGCAGCGCATCGCCGCGCCCCAATTCAAAGAAGGCAGTCTGGCGGAAGGATTTTCCTTCCAACCTGCTGGCGAGCCTGCTTTGTATCTCTTTAGCGATGGCGAGATCTTCGGTTGGGATCGCCCTCAGCCGCGCCAGCACCCGCGCCCCGAAAGCGTATCGCCCGAAGCGCCTTACATCAATCTACAAACCGATGCACTCGTGGTTCACATCGACCACGGCATCGGCATTTTCAAGGGCCTCGTTGAAGCGCGCATCGAGGGCGCGCTGCGCGAGTTCCTGCGCGTGGCATATGCCGAGGGCGACCAGCTCTATGTGCCCGTGCACCAGGCCGACCGGCTTACGCCTTACGTCGGCAGCCGCGGCGAAGCACCCGCGCTCAGCCGCCTGGGCGGCACTGAATGGCGCGGCGCCAAGGCCCGCGTGCGGCGCGCCGTGGAAGCCATCGCCGAAGATTTGCTGGAACTCTACGCCCGCCGCGAAATGGCCGAGGGATACGCCTTCTCTGCGGACACACTCTGGCAGCGTGAACTGGAAGCCAGTTTCCCGTACGTGGAAACCGAAGACCAGCTGCGCGTGCTGGAAGAGGTGAAGCGCGATATGGAAAGCCCGCGTCCGATGGACCGCCTCGTTTGCGGCGACGCAGGCTACGGCAAGACGGAGATCGCATTGCGCGCCGCGTTCAAAGCCGTGATGGACAGCAAACAGGTGGCGGTGCTGGTGCCGACCACTGTGCTGGCGCAGCAGCATTACGAAACCTTTCGGCAGAGGCTGGCGACATTTCCCGTGAAGCTGGAGATGCTCTCGCGCTTCCGCAGCCCCAGCGAGCAGCAGGAGATCCTCGAACGGCTGACGCGTGGCGAGGTCGACATTGTCATTGGCACTCATCGTCTGGTGCAGAAGGACGTGAAGTTTAAGGACCTTGGTTTGGTCATCATCGATGAAGAGCAGCGTTTCGGCGTGACACACAAAGAACATCTCAAAAAACTGCGCACTGAGGTGGACGTGCTCACGATGACGGCCACGCCCATCCCGCGCACCTTGTACATGGCGCTCACCGGCGTGCGCGATATCTCGACAATATCCACGCCACCCGAAGAGCGCCTTCCGGTGGTCACCCACGTGGGGCCTTATTCGGAGCAGATTGTGCGCCAGGCCGTCTTGCGCGAGTTGGATCGCGGCGGGCAGATCTTTTTCGTTCACAACCGTGTGCACACCATCGATGGGGTTCGGCGGCAGATCCAACGCATCCTCCCGGAAGTTCGCCTGGGCGTGGCGCACGGGCAGATGGCGGAACGCGATCTGGCCCGGCAAATGATGGAGTTTTCCACTGGCGAGATCGACCTGCTGCTCACCACCACGATCATTGAATCCGGGCTGGACATCCCCAATGCCAATACCCTGATCGTAGATCGCGCCGATGCCTTCGGGCTTGCGCAGTTGTACCAACTGCGCGGCCGGGTCGGGCGCGGGGCGCAGCGCGCCTATGCCTACTTCTTCAAGCATCCGCAGCGTGGCACCACCGAGGAGAGCCGCCAGCGCCTGGAGACGATCGCCGAGAATACGCAGCTGGGCGCGGGCTTCTCCGTAGCCATGCGCGACCTGGAGATCCGCGGCACCGGCGACCTGTTGGGCACCCGGCAGCACGGTTTGATCGCGGCGGTTGGTTTCCATCTCTACACCCGCTTGCTCAGCAAGGCGGTCAGTGATATTCGGCGGAGTGGGGGCTTAAAGGAAGAAGCTGGCGCCACGCACGTGACGCTGTATCACCCAATGATCAATGTCGATCTGCCACTTGAGGTGGGCATCCCCATTGATTACGTGACGGATAAGTCCATGCGTCTCCGGCTGTACCGTCGCCTGGCGGATATTCACGACCAAGCCGAGATCGAAGCGCTCGCCGAAGAATTCCGCGATCGCTTCGGCGAAGCGCCACAAGATGTTTTGAATCTGATGTATCAGTTGAAGGTGAAAGTCCTGGCGGAGGAGGCCGGCGTGGGTTCCATCAATGTCGAAAACAAACAGCTGGCGATCCGCTTCCCGCGCCGCGCGAGCGATACTGAAGAACGCAATTTTCCAGAATTGGGCTTTGGCATCCGCACCAGCAAGAGCACAGTGTGGATTACGAAACTGGACGAGGAATGGCAAGATACGTTGGTTGAAGTACTGGAAACTTTAGCGCGATGGGAGCGAAAGCCTAAGACCGTAAAACGCACCGCGAAGGTGGCAGGTTAAAGGTTTCCACTTCACCATTCCGAATTACCGGCAAGGTAGAACTCGTCTTCGATTGGCCGTAGGGGCACACGGCTCCTTATTTTGGCGCGTGGTAGGTTTGTACATGTTGTCTTTTTTGTGAACTTGGTAGAAATGGTAAGTGTGGTGGATGTGGTAGGTATGGTCGGTAACCGGGTAAATGGCTTAGTGTTTCCCCACTTTGAGACCGCTATCCCGTCTCTAATCATGTAGGCATTATGCACTGCAATCGCGTTTTTGCGGGGAATCTGAGGCGTTTGTAAAGGAATTGGACAGGTGGATTAAGAACTGAGGGGGCGTAAAAAAAAACTACTGCGCCACGGCAACGAATTCCAGTTCCAACCCTACTTCCTCATCCACGCCTGCCACCTGCGGCACTTGCGGGATCACAAGATCGTAATCGCCGCGCAAAATGGTGGCGGTTGCCAGGCCAGTAAGCCGCGTTTCGGATTCGATCGTAACCGTTACATCGAAGGTGACCTCTTGGGTGATATCGTGGATGGTCAAATCACCCACCACTTGAAATGTAAATGTATCGCCCACGACGCCAGCCGTCGGAAAACTAACAAATGTACTGGGCGCGAAGGTGATGAATTCATATTCCGCGGTATCCAGAATCTGGTTCTGGATGGCTCTGTTGCGGTTGCCGCTATCGGTCACCAGCGTGCGGGCGTTCACCTGCACAATGCCTAGCTGCGTGGCAGACGGGTTTGTCGGATCGATCACTATTTGGGCCGCAACATCGTTCGTCACGCCGACAACCGTCTTCGGATTGCCGTTTAGGATTTCGTTGATAATGAAGCGCGCCTCACTCTCTTCCTGAACAAGTTCAGCAACAATAAGGTTAGATACTTCAGTAGCCGTAGCCTGCTGGCCGTTCTGGGCAGGTTGGGCAA
>JBOGUK010000235.1:0-3247 GCA_050695915.1 Anaerolineales bacterium | reverse complement strand
GTTTGCGGCTGAAGGTGGGCAGGGTACCGGTGACTACGAAGGTGAGTCCTTTGAAAGGCTGCGGGCCTTTTGGTTTTGCTGGTTCCGATTTTGGCCACACTCCGGCTTTCTTCAATTTCTTGAGCATCTCGCGGTTCTTGGGATTGGCAAACCAATCGACGATTGTTTCTGCGATGCTGGGGCCGATGCCCTCGATTTCATCGATGTCCTCGACGGTTGCCTTTGAGAGCTCATCCAGATCGCGGTATTTGCGCGCCAATAAGTTTGAGATCACTTCGCCGGCGCCGCGGATGCCCAGGGCGCCGATAAGCCACGGAAGCGAGCGCGTTTTCACGGTCTCGATCGAAGCGATCAGATTGTCCGCTTTTTTATCGGCGAACCCCTCGAGTTTCAGCAAGTTTTCCTTGGTGAGTGAGAAGATGTCGGCGGCGTCCTCTATTAATCCCTCTTGGATCAACTGAATGACGGTGCTCTCGCCCATCCCGACCACGTCGAGAACACCAACGAAATGCTCCATATTGCGGGTCACCTGCTCCGGGCAGGCGGCATTCACGCAATACCAGGCGACCTCGCCTTCGACAGTTTCCACCGGCTGGTTGCAGACGGGGCACTTTGATGGCGGCCTGTATTTCTTTTCTTTGCCAGTGCGCGCGGCGAGCACAGGGCCAATGACGTAGGGGATCACATCCCCGGCGCGCTTGACCAGAACGCGGTCACCGAGACGGATGTCCTTCTCTTTGATGAAATCGAAGTTATGCAGCGTGGCCTGCTTGACGATCACACCCCCTATCTCTACGGGTTCCAGAATGGCGTACGGCGTCAGCACGCCAGTCCGCCCAACGTTGACGCCAATGTGGTTGAGTTTCGTTGTAACTTCGATTGCTGGAAACTTGTATGCGATGGCTCCGCGCGGATCCTTGCCAACGAATCCGAGGTCATCCTGAAGGTCCAGGTCGTCGATCTTGACGACCATGCCATCGACCTCGTAAGTGAGCTCGTCGCGCATCTTGAGCCACTCGTTATAGACCTTCACAACCTGATCGATGTTCTTGCACAACGTTGAGATAGGAGGCGTCGGAAAACCGAGACCCCTTAGTAACTGCAAGGTCTCCCATTGCGTCTTCGGCACCGCGCCCTTGGCGCTCACGATGTTGTAGACAAAAATCGTAAGTGGGCGCGATGAGGTGATCGCAGGATCCAACTGGCGCAGCGTGCCGGCGGCAGTGTTGCGAGCCGTTTGGTAGATCTGCCCCCCCTCCTCTGCCTGGCGCTTGTTCAACGCTTCGAAATCTTTCTTGTAAAAGAACACCTCACCGCGAACGTAAAGATCTGACGGCACATTGTCGCCGCGAAGCCGAAGCGGAAGCGAGCGCAGCGTGCGCAGGTTCAGGGTCACGTCTTCGCCAACCTCGCCGTTGCCGCGCGTAGCGCCCTGGACGAAGCGCCCTTCCTCGTAATGAAGAACCACGCTGAGGCCATCCAGCTTGGGCTCGGCAACGAATTGGGCGCGCAGCACGCGGTCATCCAGGCGGCTGATACGCTCGAACCAGGCGCGCAGATCGGCTTCGCTAAAGGCGTTACCGAGGCTCAGTATAGGTGCTGGGTGGCGGACTTTCTTGAATTTTTCTGCAGGCGGGGCGCCGGTGCGCTGCGTCGGGGAATCTGAGGTGATCCATTCGGGATGCCCCTCCTCGATGGCGCGTAACTGGGCGATGAGCTTGTCATATTCCGCGTCGCTGATAACAGGTTCGTCAAGGACGTGATAACGATAGTTATGTTCGTCGATGCTCTTGCGCAGCTCTTCGAACTGCTTTTTCAGTGCAACGTCGCTCATGAGTTGAGATTATACAACTGGGGTTTTTTCCATGGGTTTTGTGGGTACCGTATTGAATTCTGTAGAGGCGGGTCTTAGACCCGCCTTCCGATTCACAGGGTGGGTCTAAGACCCACCCCTACGGATTATTTCCAAAGAAATCGGCGAAGGCAGAGTAGCAATTCGCTCCCAACTTGTGCCCGGTATCCGACTCGCAGTAAGAAACTTGCGCGCCCGCCGATTCGAGGCTTTGCCTTGCCTCACGCGCCATCGTAACCGGGACAGTTTCATCCTTTACGCCGTGAGCAATGAATGTCGGAATGTCTTTTAGATTTGCTAGATCGCCCGCCTGGGTTTCCGATGGCATGAAGCCCGCCAGTGAAGCCAGTCTATCGATACGATGCGGGTTGCTCATTGCAAACGCAAAACAAAATGCCGCGCCCTGGCTGAATCCAACCATGCCAAAGCGTGAAAAATCGCCAGCATACTTACCGCCGAGGTCTGCAATCAATTCGTCAAAGGTCAGGATTGCGTTTGCAAATTGCGCAAGATGGCTAAAACTATCACCGCGTTCTTCCACCCAACTGCAGCCACCGATTTCAGGATGCCTGGAAACATAAGGGGCGCGCGGCGCGATCAGGAGTGCGTTCTTTGGCAGCCGCGGCGCGAAAACCCACATGGAGTTTTCATCCCCGGTCCACCCGTGGATCAGGAGGATGACGGAGTGCGGCCCCGCAGAATCGGGTTCCCGAATTTTGAGATGCCAGTTGTTGACCGTGATATCGAAAGGCTCAAGCATTTGGGAGGAGTTTAACCCCAGCTTGCATTCGAAGAGGCGAGGTAACCCTTCGCTAGGCTCAGGGCAGGCTCTCGCCCTGCTTAGGGCGGGGAAACCCCGCGCCCCTACCAAAGGCCGTTTGGGATGGGGCTACGTTTTCTCTTAGGTGGCTCGCGGAAGGTCGCCTGCTGCGGTGCGTTCTCGCTTGCTGAATCGATGGAGCAGCGCATACAGGCTCGTGCGCTGGGCCAGCAGGCGGCGTAGCGCGGGCATCTCGCGGCTCGTCGCAACCTCGCCCAGTTTGGCGATCTCGTGAACATCCACTGCGTCCATCATGCCGATGTGGTCGACATCGGAACGGATGATGAGATCCGGCTTCTCGATGCCAAGACGCAGTTCGGCCAGCAACCGACCGCTGACGCCGATAGCGCGAGTAAAAACGTCCCATGCCTGCGCCAACCTGAAGCGGGAAACTTTTTGCAGCAAGGGCATCGGCCCCAACACCTGGGTGCGAGGCAACTCCCTATTGGGTTCGGGCGGACGCGTGAGCACCGAAGCAACCACGGGCAGATGCGGAGCAAGGGATCGTGCAATTCCGACTGGAACCGGATTGATCAGCCCACCATCGACCAACTCATACCCATTCAACATACGGG
>JBOGUK010000234.1:0-9862 GCA_050695915.1 Anaerolineales bacterium | reverse complement strand
GTCATAAACGCCCTGCATGGACGCTTGGAATTTGACGAGGCCGATTTCCTCTACCCTTCATTCCCGAAATACACCATGTTTGGGCTGGGAAAACTAGTACTTGCTTTGGGCTATGGCGATTGGGAAGTCTCGTGGGCGGCCAGACTGCTTTCGGTGATCTTGGGTGCAGGCGTTGTAGTCTTGACCTATTCGATTGCTCGGCTGAGTGGCGTCACCGTTGGGTTTTCGGTTTTGGCTGCTCTGCTTGTCTTTACGAATAGCGTACTTGCGCAGAATGCACGTTTCGCGCACAACGATATCTATCTGACACTGTTTGTCTTGCTTGCCACCTGGGCGAGTTTACGCTATGCGCAAACCGAACAGCGCGGCTGGTTTTATCTCGGCTGTTTCATGGTTGGATTAGCCGCATCCAGCAAATACAATGGCATCGCACTCCTGCTCCTTCCTCTAGCTCTGTTTTTCATTTTCACTACTCGCAAACAACCTTCGCGTGACCAGCTAAGCCAGGTCGAAACGTTAATCTTGGGTTTGATATTGACGGGTTTAGGATACGCGCTGGGTACTCCGAAGGCGCTGCTGTGGATGACATTTTATTTCAAGCGCATGATCCCCGCTTTCCTGAACCAAGCATCATACGGCCTCCGGCCGGATTCAATCCCGGGGTTCATGGGCCAGTGGGGCCTGCTCACCTCTGTTCTTAGTACTCCCGTTGTTGTTTTGGCCTTAATCGCCTTTGCCTACGCGCTTTACCGGCTTGTCCAAGTTTCACAAAATAAGGGTTGGGGTAACTCTACTCCTCGGTTAGTCCTCCCCATGGCCATTATCGCCATCGATTTGCCGATCATGCTGTCCTACAATTATGTGGCGCGGTATTTCTTACCCCTGTTGCCCCTCTTGGCCGTATTAATAGGACAGCTCGCGGAGCACTTAAACGATTGGCTAAGAAAACAGGGCTGGCGATTGGGGCGGAGCATTCTGGTATCGGGTCTAGCGGGAGTTCTTGTATATTCTTTCCTGCGCGTGATTGGTGTAATGTTGCTATTTGAAAATGATGCCAGAAGATCAGCCAGTGAATTTCTTGATCAGCTTCCAGCGGCCAGCTCGGCGGAATACACATTTTATCCACCGAATATCAACCGCGAAATCTTCACGCGAGCATACACCTATCCTCTCTTCTTCGTCAAATGGCCTGGCGAAACTCCCCCAACCGACCAACGTTTCGAATACAACACCGGCGCTACAGGCGTTGCTGACCGGCAGCCAGATTACCTGATCATTGACAGCTTCACTTATGAACGGTTTCAAGACCCTTTTATTTGCGAAAGTATCCTGGCGGAATGTGAATTCTTCACCGACCTCTTAGCCGGGAAGACCGATTATGTGTTGATTGGAAATTTCGAATACGACCTGCCGGCCTGGATGCCTGCGATGCCGCGTTCCTTCCTAAACCCCGATATTCGAGTGTATCAAAGAGGGATTCCTTAACCGCGACAGATCTATCCTAGACAAGGATAGGCAATGCTTCAAAACAATGGGGAATCGACCGGGGTCTCGAGCACATAATCTTCGGGCGCCCAGTATGTCCCTCGGTCAGCCAGCCATGCGGCAAGTACTTCCTTTGGGACGCCAAATGGCGAAAGGATTTCATCCGCTGCTCGTACAAACTGCTCACCATACCAAGCAACATCCAGTTCATTCTTCTTGCTTTCGTCCATGAGGTGCCAGGAGAGCGAAAAAGGGAGGTGTCTGGTGCGCACAAAATCCACGTTTTGCCCCGCCCCGATCTGCTTGCCGTCATCAGCCATTTGGCGCGCGGCCACTCCGGCCGGAGAAATGACTTTGAAATCCCCAAGGTCCCGACTGAGGCTTTGCGAGAGAACTAGCTTTTCGAGAGGGGCCAGGCCGTTTACGATTTGTTGGTAATGGTATTTGAAAAGGTGGACTAGCTTGGGAATCCAGGTGCGCAGTTTCGCGAGTTCTTTTTCTTCCGCCATCAAGCGGATCGCTTGCTTCTGTACCTCAGCAATATAGCGCGGTGTATCTCCCCTGCGACACATGATTCCACGACATTTAAGTGCGCCGGTCTCAAAGACGCCGAAGTAACAGTTCGGCACGGGGACATTCTCGTTTTGCTTTGATGGAAGGAAGGCGACCCATTTGAGGACACCCTCCCGGTCGGCCCTTAGCCCGGTACGGCGTTTGATTTCCGCACATAGCTCGTCTAATCGATCCATATGATCACCAGCTCGGATGAATAAGCTATCCACATAAAGGTGCAAAACCTCAAAGCCGGCTTCTTCGGCGGCTTCTTTTGCGTGCAGGATCACATCGCGGCTCACCGCATTGATCGCCTCATGCGCTTCGATGCTGCCGATGCGGTTGCCGCTGAACCCCTGGTAGCCGTAGGAAACCCAGCCCAGGCCCTTTAGAAATTCATAGGTGACTTCAAGATACTTACGGTCGTAGCCACCCAAGTTTCCCTCTGTCAATCTATCTTTGATCCTGCGACGTTTTTCCAGGATCGGTTTGAGGATTTCGGCAACGATGCCCGTTCGATCTTGATTGATCGGCGCATCGATCCCAGGGGCCCAGCGTGTAGTAGTTCCCCGTTCGCCAACTGTTTCAGCTGAAATATTCCATCCGGCCATGATATGCGGGTACATCGAGAAAAAATCGATTTCCGCAACGTTAGTAAATAGACCCGTCCGTGGCTTATAGATCACGCCGCCGTTGTCCGCGGCGATGAGCTGTGTTGCTTTTTTGAAACGCTCGCGTTGCTGCTTGCGAATCGGGATGAGAATCCCCCGCTCCAATGAAGCGGCGACCTGCATGCCCACAAAAGCGCCGCCAGCACTGCGACGAGCGGCGTTCTGTATGGGCAGGTTGCTCAATCTCGCTGTCTCATAAGTGCCTTCCAATCCGAAGTCCTCGAAGGCCATCGAATTCTGCGGATCCAGGTGAATCCGGCCAAGCAGCAGGGTTTGCTCGTCGCGATGGACGAGGCGACCGTAGCTTTCGAACTGGTTCGCCTCGACGCGGATCGGCGCACGGGTCTTATCTCGATTGGGATTGAAAGGGATACCCGCTGATTTTGAAATCGAGAAAAGGTAAGGGAACAGCCACTTGTCGCCATAGCGCGTGCGAATGATATCGGGGTCATGTAGTTCAACAAATTCGTTGAACCGACGGAGCAAATAAAGCGGGGATTTCGTGCTAAGTGTTTCGGTCTGGTGGGCGAAGCAAATGCGAACCGCCGAAGGCAAGGACCTGATCGGAGAACTCCCGGGCTTCACATCCAGGATGCGCAACTTGGGAAATTTGGTTTTTAGGCTCCATTTGTCATCTTGGGTGTAAATGGAGCGAATTTTTTTGTTCGCGTCAACTTTTACTGTCGAATAAGCCAGTGGGAACGTTTTGGTGGCGTTGAAATAATGGATGGGCAAAGCGAGGTCTGCATCGTAATAATCCAGATGAGGGAACTTTCCGTGCAATTTGCGGAACACAGAACGCTGTGTTGCGCCGTTGGCAACCCGGATGGCGAGGACCTTGATCTCGCCATGGAAAAGGTGCCGCCGCGTAACATACTCAAAGTCCAACCCAAGCCTCCTGAGATGTACGCAAAGATTTTGCAGATCCAGCGATTCTCCCCCGGCATAAAAAATTATTGAAAGATCCTGAGTGAAGCGATAGCGATTGCCATCCTCGCCGATGAACCATACGACTGCACCGCTCCCGGGATCAGCATAGACATCGAAGAGCCAGCCTGCATACTTAGTGGCCATTAGAATTCCTTGAACTGTTCTTTAACAGAAAGAGTTCGGTACGTAATTTTTGGAACTCAACCTTGAGTTCCTCTTGGGATTTTTGCAGCTCCCTGGCAACTTCCGCGCGCAGGTTCTCGAGGTCAGCTTCCACTCGCCTGACCTGTTTGTGTTTTTCGAGGATGAGCGAAAGCAGAAAGGCGACGCCGGGCAGCAGGTTAGCGGCATAGCCCGCCGCGGGCAGGTGTTGGACGGCTTCGTCCAGCAGGGAATCCAGCACCAGCTGGTCAGATTTGCGCAGCGCGCGGCGGAAGGGTTTTACATAAGAGAGGAAGCGGTGATAATTTTGAGTAATCGTTGAGAGCGTGTGGCCCATGTTTTACATCCCCGTCAAAACGGTTTGGAGTTCGTTGGGCGGATTGCTCGGCTCGAAATAGAAGCGCATATCCGCGCGGCGCTCAAGCATTTCGATCAGAGCGGGGCGCACAGCATCCGCCCTGGCGCTAATGAGCACCGGCGCTGTTTCGCTGATTCTTTGGATATGCGCCAGGCAGTTTTTCAGCACTATGGTGACTTCCCGATCGGTTAGGTCGTCCTCATAGAACGACGCCAGCATGTCTGTGATCACCAAGGGCGCGGCCGATGGCTTGAGAGCTTGAAGAACATCCTGCATCTGGTAACAGGTTTCATCGCGTGAAACCCAGATGCGATCCAGGATTTCGTAAATGTTGCCTATCTGCTCGCCGGCAATCAGCGGCAGATGCTCAAAACTAATGCGATTGCCACCTGCAACCACCTGGACCGGCGCCTGCAGGGCTAGGCGGTCGATCATCTCCTGCATGGCGACGTACAACACGTCGCTTTCGCCCTGAAAGAGGTAGACCAAGCCGGGGTGGGCTAAAGCCACCAACTCGCGTACACTAAAAAGCGCGTTAGATCTGGGAACTTGGGTGATCGCTGAGCCGCTCATTTAGAGGACCTGCGATCATAATAGAACTAGTGTTCTATGTCAAGTACACGTTATCCCCCCAGCACTTCGCGCAAACGATCCAGGAAGCCGCGTTCCTGCGGCTGGGCTTCGGTGCCCATGGTCTGGGCGAGCTGCTCGAAGAGCTTGCGCTGGTCGGCGTTGAGGCGCGTGGGGACGGCCACGTTGATCATCACCAATTGATCGCCGCGCGCGGCGCCCTGCAGATGCGGCACGCCTTTGCCGCGCATGCGCAGCACCTTGCCGGGCTGCACGCCTGCGGGGAGGCTTAGCTCCGCCGACCCGTCCACGGTGGGCACTTCGACGTTGCCGCCCAACGTCGCCTGGGCGATGTTGATATCCAGGTCCAAAAGAATGTCGTAATCACGGCGGTGGAAATACTTGTGCGGGCGCACGTTCAAAGCGATGTAGAGGTCGCCTTGCGGGCCGCCGTTGATGCCCGGCTGGCCTTCGCCTCCCAAGCGCACTTGCGTGCCGGCATCCACGCCGGCGGGGATATCCACCTTGCGCTTGATGGTCTTGCGTTCCAGACCGCGCCCATTGCAGGTCTTGCACGGGCTGCCAATGAATTCCCCCGAGCCGCGGCAATTAGGACAGGTGATCACCTGGACCATATTGCCGAAGAAAGTCTGGCGGTTCTGGCGCACTTCGCCGCCCCCGCCGCAGGTGGGACAGGTGGTCTTCGCGGTGCCGGGTTCCGCGCCGTTTCCATCGCAACGCGCGCAGACTTCATCGCGCGTGAATTCGATCTGCTTCTCCGCGCCGAAGACAGCTTCTTCGAAATCGAGCGTCAGGTTGTACTGGAGATCGCCGCCCCGGCGCGGCATATTGCGCGACTGGCGCGAGCGGCGCCCGAAACCGAACCCGAACAGTTCTTCGAAGATCTCGCCGAGATCCACGTTGCTGAAATCGGGCATGCCACCGAAACCATCCAGGCCGGCGTGGCCGTAACGATCGTACGCGGAGCGCTTCTGCGGGTCAGCAAGCACCGCGTAGGCTTCATTGATCTCTTTGAACTTTTCTTCCGCGTCCGCGGCTTTATTTACATCGGGATGGTACTGGCGCGCCAATCGCCGGAAGGAGTTTTTGATCTCTTCCGGCGAGGCAGTGCGAGACAAGCCCAGGATGTCGTAGTAATCGCGTTTGGAGGCCAATGGAAATCAGTCGTATGACTTGCGCGTTGCGTTTTGCGTATTCCGTCTAGGATTTATGCAATACGCAACACGCAATAGTTTTACGCTTCTTTAAACTCTCCCTCCACCACGTCTTCGCCGCCGGGTTTACCGCCATCGCCCTGCTGCGAGCCGCTGTCTTGGCCGTCGGGCGTGGGGCCGGCTTGCTGGTAGGCTTCCGCGCCCAGCTTCTGGACGATCTCCATCAACGCTTCGGTGGTGGATTTCATTTGCTGCGCGTCTTCAGTGTTCAGTGCGGTGCGCACTTTAGCCACCGCGTCCTCCACTTCCTTTTTGCGCTCAGCGGAAACCTTGTCGCCGAGATCTTTGAGGGTCTTCTCGGCAGTGTAGGCCGCGGAGTCGGCGGTATTGCGGGCTTCGACAATTTCCTTGCGTTTGCGGTCTTCCTCGGCGTTGGCTTCAGCGTCCTTGCGCATCTTCTCGACTTCTTGATCACTGAGGCCGGACGAAGCTGTGATGGTGATGTGTTGGCTGCGACCCGTTGCCTTGTCCGCGGCGGTCACGTTCAGGATGCCGTTGGCATCGATATCGAAGGTGACCTCGATCTGCGGGACGCCGCGCGGCGCAGGCGGGATGCCATCCAGAATGAACCGACCGAGGGACTTATTATCAACAGCCATCGGGCGTTCGCCTTGCAGCACGTTCACCTCGACTTGATTCTGATTTTCCGCGGCCGTCGAAAAGATCTGGCTCTTGCGGGTGGGGATGGTGGTGTTGCGTTCGATGAGCGACGTGGCCACGCCGCCTAAGGTTTCGATAGAAAGCGTGAGCGGGGTCACGTCGAGGAGCAGGATGTCCTTCACGTCACCACCCAGCACGCCTGCCTGGATAGCGGCGCCGACGGCAACCACCTCGTCTGGATTGACGCCCTTATGCGGCTCTTTCCCGAAGAGCTTGCGGACGGCTTCCTGGACTGCAGGCATGCGCGTCATCCCGCCGACAAGCACTATTTCGTTGATGTCACTCGGTTTGAGATCGGCATCTTTGAGCGCCTGGCGCACGGGGCCCAGGGTGCGTTCGATGAGGTCGCCGGTGAGCTGCTCCAACTTGGCGCGGGTCAGCGTTGTGACCAGGTGCTTGGGACCCGAAGCGTCCGCAGTCACATAGGGCAGGTTGATCTCAGTTTGCTGCAAAGTGGAAAGCTCGATCTTGGCCTTTTCTGAGGCTTCCTTCAGACGCTGCAATGACTGGCGATCCTGGCGCAGATCGATCCCCTGGCTCTTTTTGAACTCATCAGCCAGGTGGTTGATGATGCGCTGGTCGAAATCGTCGCCGCCCAGAAACGTATCTCCACTGGTGGATCGCACCTGAAACACGCCGTCGCCAACATCGAGGATTGAGATGTCGAGGGTGCCGCCGCCCAGGTCATAGACGGCGATGACTTCGTTCTTCTTTTTATCGAGGCCGTACGCCAACGAGGACGCTGTCGGCTCGTTGATGATGCGGAGGACCTCGAGGCCGGCGATCTTGCCGGCGTCTTTGGTGGCGTTGCGCTGCGCGTCGTTAAAATACGCGGGCACGGTGATCACCGCTTGCGAAACGGGTTCGCCGAGGTAAGCCTCGGCGTCCGCTTTGATCTTGGCGAGGATCATCGCCGAAATCTCCGGCGGTGAGTAGCGTTTACCGCTGAGTTCCACTTCGATGCCGCCGTTGGCGGCTTTATCGATCTTATAAGGAACGACCTCCAGCGCTTTGCCGGTTTCGGTGTCGTCGTACCTGCGACCCATAAATCGCTTGATCGAATAGATCGTGTTCTCGGGGTTCACCACGGCCTGGTTGCGTGCCGGGCGCCCGACCAGGCGTTCGCCGTTCTTGTTCACCGCGACCACCGACGGTACGAGGCGTTCACCTTCTGCGGTCGGGATGACGACCGGTTCGCCGCCTTCCATCACCGCGCCTACAGAGTTCGTGGTTCCGAGGTCAATGCCAATAATCTTTGCCATAAGTTCTCCTCAAAGTTTTTTACTATAAATATTTACATGTAAATATTTATTTAGCTACTTTCACGGAAGCTGGGCGCAGCACGCGATCCGCGAGCATATAACCTGGTCGCAAGACTTCGATCACAGTTCCGCTTTCGTGTTCGTCGCTGCGCTCTTGGGTTACCGCTTCGTGCAAGTTTGCGTCAAAGGGTTCACCGAGCGGATCGATACGTGTGAGCCCCTCGCTATCCAGGAAACTTTGCAGCTTGCGATAAATGAGATCTATTCCCTTTGCCCAATCGGCGCCCGCCCCCTCCTGCGGGAGTTTCTTGAGCGCTAATTCGAGATCGTCGACGATCTCGAGATAACGCTTGATGACGCGCCCGCGGGCTTCCGCGGAAAACTGTTCCTGATCGCGCGCCATGCGCTTCCTGTAGTTGGCAAATTCAGCCTGAGCGCGCTGCCAGCCGTCGAGATTTTCATCCGCTTTCGATTGCAGCTCGGCCAGCTTTTCTTGAAGCGCGATCAATTCTTTTTTTCCATCGGCGCCACTGGCTTGCGATTCAGGCATTTGCTCTTTAATTGCCTGGGCTTCTTCGCCAACAGCATCCTGCTTTTCGTTTTCTTCTTTCTTATCGTTCATACTAATATTCACTCTTCACTGTGGTCTTAATCTTGGGTCCCCATGGATTCGGTGACCATCTCACTCAGCAGTCCGGCAACATAGTCAACGGTGGAAACGGCCCTTCCGTAAGCCATGCGAATGGGGCCGAATACACCCAGGTAACCGCTGGCAGTTTGTGACGCACCGTAGCGCGCCAGCACCAGCGAGAAATCGTTCAACGCCTCCCAGCGCCCTTCCCCGCCAATGAGCACTTGCACGCCGCCGATCTCGCTGTTCATCAGCGTTTGCGCCAGCAGGTCTTCGAGCAGCGGGCGCTCTTCAAAGACGCGCAGCGCTCGCTGCGCGGCATCGGCATCGCTAAATTCAGGTTCGGCGAGGACGTGCGTCAGGCCGTCCTGGTAAACCTCGCCCATGGAACCGCTTTGCGCATTGTGCATTTCATCCTGGACGAGTTTGAAAATCTCTGCTGCCAGCGTTCCCATTTCAGTGGGCGGCGCTTTCATTTCGGCCGCTTCCTTACCGTGCAGGAGATTGTTCAATTGCTCGGCGGTGGAGCTCAGTCGCTCCTGCGTGAATGCTTCGTTGAGCGCCAGCATTTGCTGGCGGATCTGCCCTGATTCGAGTACCAGCACCATGAGCACCTGCCGCCCGGCCGTGAGGATCAATTCGAGATGTTTGAAGCGCGCCTCGCGCGCCAGCGGCGGCGTAATCAGCGATGCGGCATGCGATTGATTGGCGAGCACGGAAGCCGCCAACCGCATCCACTGCTGCACCTCGTGGCGCGCCTGGTAGAACTGGTGGCTGATCGTGTGCTTGGTGGAAGCAGGCAGCTCCTGCCGATGCATTAGTTCGCCTACATAAAAGCGGAAACCTTCCTCAGTGGGCACTCGCCCCGCCGACGTATACGGCTGCCGCAGAAAGCCGTTCTCTGTGAGCTCGGACATCTCGTTGCGCACAGTGGCCGAACTCACGTCGAGGCTGTAATTCTCGACCAGGTGCTTAGAACCCACTGGCTGAGCGTTTTCAACGTATTGCTGCACGACCAGCCCGAGGATCAATTTTTGGCGTTCAGTAAGAGTGTCCATGTGTCATTGGCAAATTTAGCACTCTCAAGCTGAGAGTGCTAAAACCGCCTATTAGGCCATTTTAGCAAGCGGGGAAAGGCAAGTCAAGAAACAGCGTGATGCGTAGGCAGGTTCTAACAAAAGGTTAAGGGGCTAAGGTGCGGATGCATGCGAAGAGCAGGGTCGTCGGCGTTATTCCAGAGTCCCCGGCCTGCGCACGCGAAGCTCCGGGAGCTATCCTCCCGGGGTGAAAGTTCAAAATCAATTGGACGTACGGGTGCAGCATGCTGCGCCTGCACAGGTGTGGAA
>JBOGUK010000233.1:0-16003 GCA_050695915.1 Anaerolineales bacterium | reverse complement strand
GGCTACGTGCATGCGCAGGATCGCTTCTGGCAAATGGATTTCCAACGCCATGTAGGTTCCGGGAGACTCTCGGAACTGCTGGGCCGGGTCACTGTGGACACCGATATCTTCCTGCGCACGCTGGGCTGGGAACGCGTGGCACAGCAGGAACTCGAACGACTCAGCGCCGAATCCCTTCGCATGCTGGAGGCTTACGCCGCGGGCGTCAATGCTTACCTCGCCAATCACGAGGGCACTGAGCTCAGCCTGGAATATTTGTTCCTCGGTTTACTGAACAACAATTATCAGCCCGCGCCTTGGACGCCGCTGAACACTCTTGTCTGGGCAAAAGCGATGGCCTGGGATTTGCGCGACAACATGGATACGGAGATCGAGCGTGCGATCTTGCTGAACTCGCTCCCTGAAGAACGTGTCGCGGAACTATTTCCCAACTACCCTGATGATGCACCCATTATCATCCCCGACTATCAAATTGCAGAATCCCCTTTAGTGAACCAGGCTTCTTGGCAATCCATGATCCCATCTGAAACAACACGTTTGTTTGAACGCATGAGTAAACAAGTGGCCGCGATAGATGGTTTGCTCGGCGGCGAGCCGGATGCAGAACTCGGTTCGAATAGCTGGGTCATCTCAGGGGAATTGTCTGCAACGGGAGCGCCGTTAATGGCCAATGATCCGCACCTGGATGCCAGTATCCCGTCGATCTGGTACGAAAACGGGCTGCATTGCCTGCCGAAAGGACCCGATTGCGACTTCGATGTGATGGGCTTTTCCTTCGTCGGCGCGCCAGGCGTCGTTCTAGGCCACAACGACCGCATCGCCTGGGGGATGACGAATGTAGGTGCTGATGTGATGGATCTCTTTATTATCAAAGTGAATCCAGAAGACCCGAACCAGTACGAAATGAATGGCGAGTGGATCGACATGGAGGTGCTCACAGAAGAGATCCTGGTTGCGGGTGGGGAAACGATTGAACTACCGGTCCGGATTACACAGTTTGGGCCGATCATTTCGGATAGCTTTGGAGACCTGACCGACTTCGATCAGAACTCAGGCATCGAGTTGCCAGAACATTATGCAATTGCCTTGAGTTGGACTGCGCTGATGCCCGGGGACACTTTCGAGTCGATCTTCCGCATCAACCGCGCTCGGAATTTTGAGGAATTCCGCGAGGCGGCGAGCCTTTTCGCCGTGCCTTCACAAAACCTGGTCTACGCTGATGTGGATGGGAACATCGGTTACCAGTTGCCCGGCTGGATTCCCGTTCGCGCCACGGGCGACGGCAGGTTGCCTGTTCTTGGATGGACGGACGAATACGCGTGGACAGGGTTCGTCCCCTTCGAGGAACTGCCTTACGCACTTAACCCAGATTCCGGCTACATCGTCGCCGCCAATAACGCGATCGTGGGCGCGGACTATCCCTACTTGATCGCCGATACCTGGGACTTTGGCAACCGCGCCCGCCGCGTGGTTGACCTTATCGAGGCCGCCAGTGGGTTGTTGGATATCGAGTATTTCAAGTCGATGCAATCGGACAGTCGAAATCTGGGTGCGCTCGCCATGATTCCTTATCTGGAAGACCTTGAGTTTTCCGATGTGAGAGTGGCTGAACTCCGAGATCAATTACTGGATTGGGATGGTCAACAGACCATCGATTCAAGCGACGCCGCCATATTCAATTCCTTTTATCTGAATCTACTCGGGCTGACCTTCCACGACGATCTACCCCAAGATTATTGGCCGAGTGGCGGCAATCGATGGTATGTCATATTTCAAGGTTTGTTGGCGGATCCTGAAAATGAGTGGTGGGATGACAAGGTTACGGAAACCATGGAGAACCGTGACGCCATCCTAACGTCCGCTTTTGAGGCCGGCATCGCTGAACTACATGCTAGATTGGGACGCGAGCCGACCGAGTGGCATTGGGGAGATTTGCACACGATCACTTTCCAACATGGGGTGATGAACGATTTCCCGCTGATCAACCTGCTTTTTAATCGCGGACCGTTCGCCAGTGCAGGTGGCAGCGCGATCGTTAATGCCACCGCCTGGGACGCAACCAACGGCGATTTCTCAATCGGCTCGCTGCCTTCAATGCGTTCAATTGTGGATCTTGGCAATCTGCAAAATTCGCTGCAGATCCATATCACGGGCCAATCGGGACACGTTTATCACGATCACTATGCAGACATGAGTGAGGTATGGGCAGAAGGCGATTACTTGCCTATGCATTGGGATCGGCAGGCGATCATCGATGATTCAGAATCTCACCTGATTTTGATGCCCTAAAAGAGATCAACACCGAAATAAAGGAGACCGCAATTATTGCGGTCTCCTTTATTAGTCAGTCGCCAAACTTGGTTTTGGCTTTTTACGTGCACGCAGGATTTCTATGACCGGGGGCAAAACGGACACAAAGATGATCCCCAGGATCACCGGGGTAAAGTTCTCCTGCACGGCTGGAATATTGCCGAAAAAATAGCCAAGGGCTGTAAAAATGCCCACCCACAATATAGCCCCGATCACATTGAAGAAAATGAATTTTTGATAGGTCATCGCTCCTACGCCGGCGACGAAGGGCGCAAATGTGCGAATGATGGGAATAAAACGGGCCAGGATAATCGTCTTGCCGCCGTACTTTTCATAAAAGGCGTGTGTGCGGTCCAAATACTCGCGTTTCAAAAAGCGTACGTCCTCGCGAAAGACTCTTGGCCCGATGGCGTGGCCTATTGCGTAGTTCACACTATCGCCCAGGATCCCGGCGGCGGCCAACAAGGCAAACAGCAGCACGGGGTTCAGCAATCCGAGCCCGGCAAAGGTTGCGGCAGCGAAAATCAAAGAATCCCCCGGCAGGAATGGGGTTACCACGAAACCTGTCTCCGCGAAAATGATGGCGAAGAGAATCGCATAGGTCCAAGTTCCGTAATTCTCGATCAGCACACTCAGGTGCGCGTCGAGGTGAACGAAAAAATCGAATAGAGCGAGAAGGGTTTCCATAGGGCGGGTATTATGACCTACTCAATGATTTTTGGGCGATTTACGCCTCTTCGTGTTGATGGTGCACGAAGCACCTGGCGCCTGATGAAGGCGAGAAGGCCTAAGGAAATCACCGTGATTCCGGAAAGGGCCAGTCCTGAGATAAGAGTAATTTCAAACGGGAATAACGATCCTTCTGCGGTGAGGCCTGGTCCCAGAGAGGTCTCCACCACGATTGCGTTCCAGGCTCCGTGCAACATGATGCTCAAGAGGTAGATTCCCGCCAGCTTACCGTAACTCCTTTCGTTACGTGCTCGCACGATTCCCCAGCCCATCAGCGCGGACGTTCCCAGATGGAACGCCGTGGCCCCTACGCGGATCGCGGCTGTCCCGGCCCAAGCGTCAAGCGACGCGCCGGAGAATAGGTTTTCAAGCAGTGCAAAACCGGCGCCGCTGATCAATCCAAGGCCAAAACCAGCAGCGGGCGAGAGCGGCCCAAGCAGGAGCAGGAGCCAGACAGCAATCGGTTTCACGATTTCTTCAATGATTGGGACGAAAACTGAAAAGTTCAGGATGACCAGCGTGTACAGGAAAGGATCACCCAGCAAATCACTGAGTGCCTGGATCAGTTCCTGCTGACTGAAGTTTGAGTTCTCCAAGATTGCTATCAGCGCATCCAAATTCGACATCAACCCCGGGTTCAAGCCAATGTATATCGCGGCGACCAAAAACAAAGCCGCGCCCAGCAGCAATTCAAAAGTGAGAGCTAACGCGGGTCCAAGGGTGAGCCCGGCGGCAAGGGTGCCCCATTTTCGCTGCCGCGACCCCAGGTCCAGCTTGCGGATCGACGCAAAAACGATCCACCCCAGCGGAAGAGTGGCGGCAAGAATGTGGAGTGGCGGTAATGTAATCCACGCGAGACCCGGGATTTGCGTCGTGAGATGTCCCGCGGTAAGCGTGACCAGATAGATGAGGAGGAAAAGGATGGGCAAAAGGATATTGGGTCGGCCCTTAAATTCAAGCCTTAGGACGGGTCTTCCCGATAATCGCGCGAAGGTATGTATGACTGAGGGCAATAACAGAAAGCCAACCCAGGCAGCCGCCCATGCTAAGAAAAAAGCTTCCGTGGCAACCTGCGGTTCCGCTGGATTGAGGATCAGCTCATACAGACCAACTACTGTTACCCCTGCTGCGCTGGTCCAGAAGAACGCCAGGCCAAGGCCGCTACCCGCAAATTGGACGACCGTCGGCCAATGCACCCCGCTGCTTTTCGCCGATCTTGAACTCAATGAACCTCAATGCTGACGTCGAGAATGAGATCGCCTGGCGGCAGGTCCACCGATTGCGATGGATCGCGCGGCGTGAGACTTTCCACCACAGTCATTCCCTGAATGACCTCACCAAAAATGGTGAACTGACCGTTGAGATGCCCCGCAGGCCCCAGTGTGATAAAAAATTGGCTTCCGTTGGCTGTCGGCCCGGAGTTCGCCATTGCCAACAGTCCGGGGCGATCAAAGACCAGGTTCGAATCCACTTCGATCGCAAAGGCGTATCCCGGCCCGCCGTAGCCGGTGCCTGTGGGATCGCCAGCCTGGGCTACGAAGCCGGGCAGCACGCGATGGAATGTGACGTGATCGAACCAATCGTGCTCTGCCAGGAAGATAAAACTGTTCACCGCCATCGGCGCAGCCTCGGGGGAGAGTTCAATAACAATGTCCCCTTTTTCCGTGTGGACGGTGGCTGTGTAACCGGCGCCTGGCTGCAGCGCCATCTCCGGGCATTCAGAGAATTGCCGCTCTCGCAATAATTCGAGCTGGATAATCGTGTCCAGGCTGGTGAGATCCGTGGGACCTGAATAAGGAATTCCATTGATCAGCACAAAAGGTGTGCCGCTGATTTCCAACTCTTGTCCCTTTACCCATGCGTTCTGTGCCAACTGTTCCAGCTCCGTGCTCTGCAAATCCGCGGTGAATTGCGCAAGGTCTAAGTCCAAGGCTTGGGGTGCGGTTTGCAGCCAACTCTCGAACTCTGAGGTACTCATCGTCGACCATTCGGCCTGGTTTGCAAAAAGGTGGTCGTGCATCTGCCAGAATTTTCCCTGGGCGCCGGCGGCTTCACTGGCTTGTGCGGCCAAGGCCGCCTTGTCGTGAATGGGGGATTCGGTAGAACCGATCAGCGGGAAATGACGATAAATGACGCGCAAATCGTCGGGATAAGAAGCTTCAAGCTCGGCAAGTACGATGCTCAGTTGGGCGCAAAATGGGCACTGGAAATCGCTGTATTCGATCAGGGTCACACTGGCATCCTCCGGACCGCTCTGCCAGTCCGCTTCGCTCGCCGGATCGAAGGGCGAATCGGTGAGGAATTCCTCGCGATCCGCGCCACCCACCACGGTGCAACTGGAGGGCGCGAACGCAGCCGTTTCTTCGGGCTGGTCAAGCGCGACGGTGGGAACCAAAGGCGAGGGCTGCGCATTGCACGACCCCAGAGTTACGACCAGCAGAAGGACTATTAACTTGTGGATTGATTTTGTGAGCACCCGCGGATTCTACCAGCGCACTCTAATCGAGAGTAGCAAGCAGTTCTTGCAGGTCTGCAAATGAAGTCATCGACGCCATGCGTGCGATGAACTCGGCAAGCGAATCGCTCCGCGCTCGCAGTTCGCGCACAGCTGCGCCCACCAGGTCTTCACCCGCGGGACCCACGGGCGCGTCCGCGTAGCTGCCGTAAAACGCAAAGTAGGCCTGGTTTAGTTTGCGAATGATGTAGCCGTTCTCCCAAAGAAATAACCGGCGCACTTCCATGTACTCTTCGGCTTCCTCGATTTCCCCTGCCGCGAGAAATTCATCCACGCGCACCCGTGTGTCGTGCATCTCGCTCCGAAAATCGAAGACGGGCGCCGCCGGTGGGCTGGCGGATTCCGTTCCTGAGGTCGAGGCCGTAATTTCTATTGGCGGTGGAGGAACCAATTCGGGGTAATAGCGTTCGATCACCAGCGCTCCGATCTCTTTCCCCGCTATGTTTGCAGTGGTCTCATTCATTGTGGTCAGTTCGGAACTTGCATCGTATAGAAACCCTAAAGGCCTGAGGGTCAGATAGTTATGGATCCACTCGTGCGCAGCTACTTCGATGATCCAGTTTAGGTTGCTGCTCTGTCCCACCATAGTGGGGTAGGTTCCCACCCCACCGATGGGTACCACAAGCGTAGAAAAGTCCATGGCAGACGCAATGGAATCCTCAATCGCGATGTGGTCTTCAAGCGTGAGCCGCGTTTCAAGGGAGATATTGGCCTCCTGCGCGATCCTGTCTCGCGGCGAAACAATAAGGGCCCAGGGCAGCGGCGTGGTGTGGAAGAGCAGCGGCGGCAGGGTCTGACCGCCGCTGCTGAGCCCTAGGTTTGCAACGACCGCGGCAACCTGGGCCTGTAAAACGTTCTCGGCAATGGGCGCGATGAACCCGCGTTGGGTATAGAGATGATCTAAGTGAGAATCGAGCTGTTCAATTTGAGCGCTGGCCCTTTCCTGGTTGGGATCGGCGTGAAGCACGCTGAGTTCAGCTTCCCTATCCTGGATTTCCTGAATCAGCGCGAATGTTTCCCTAACCAAGTCGCTTTGCTTTCGCTCGTCCATATAGCGTTCGACACCGAGCGCCATGTGCTGGATTTTGAGCCAGGCAGCTTCCAGCGTCCAGTCGGCGAAGTCGAACTCCACGGCCCGCGTAAAGGCGCGAACCTGTTCAGCACTTTCTCCGTGAACCAAGCTGGCGCTCCCCACCAATTGGGCGAGCGCGGTGAGAAACAACGTGAGACCTACCCAGCGCATAAGGGCGCAGTTTAACTTCGCGGATGACCCAACGTCAAATGAGGGTTTTGTTAGTCCTAAACCCCCCGATGTATAATTTTCGCCCTTATGAACTTTCTGATCACCGGCGCATCCGGGTTCCTCGGGTCAGCCCTGGCCAATCAGCTGGCCCGCGAGGGTCACCTGGTGCGCGGGTTGGATGATCTCTCCAGTAGCGAACCCCAGGCTCTTTTCGAAGACGTCCACTTTACTCGAGGAGACGTCAACGATCGCCCCAAATTGTGGACCCTGCTCCAGGACATCGACTGCGTATACCATTTGGCCGCGAGGGTGCGTGTGGCGGAGTCGCTGCTCTACCCGCGCGAATACACTGATGTGAATGTCGGCGGGACGGTGAGCCTGATGGAGGCCATGCGCGATGTAGGCGTGCGCCGCGTGATCCTGGCGTCTTCCGGTGCAGTGTACGGAGACCAACAGGAACAGCCTCTAAGCGAAGACGCTTCTCCCTTCCCGCGATCTCCCTACGCGGTTTCCAAGCTTGCTGCTGAATATTATGTGCGCACAATCGGAGCCCTGTGGGGAATCGAAACCGTCTGCCTGCGCATCTTCAATGCTTACGGACCCGGGCAGCATTTGCCGCCCTCCCACCCGCCGGTAGTTCCCAACTGGCTGCGCCAGGCAGTGCGCGGCGGCTCTCTGGTCGTGCACGGCGATGGCAACCAAACTCGCGATTTTATTTACGTGCAAGATGTCATACGCGCATTGATCGCCGCTTCCACCGCGCCGCAGCTCGACCAAATGGTTGTGAATGTGGGTAGCGGGCAGGAAACCCGGATGCGCGATCTGGCGCAAATGATCCTGGATGTGACGGAAAGCGACGCCGAGATCCTGTTCACTCCGCGAAACGACCCCGGTGTTTCGCGCATGTGCGCCGATACCCAACTGTCAGCCAAAATGCTTGGTTTCAAACCGCGCATCACACTGGAAGAAGGCCTTAAGCTCACATTGAAAGAGGACGAGCGATTTCAACGCGTAAAAGTTTAGATCTCCTCTGCGATTTCGTCTAAATCCCTTCGTAACAACGAAATGAGGGTTACGTTCTCGCCAAAGAAAGGCACATTCACGATCGGGAGGACAATGTACAAAACGATACTGGTCCCGTTGGATGGTTCACGGCGAGCCGAAAAGATCTTGCCCCACGTGGAAGCCTTGGCCGGCCAGGAAAAGAGCAAGGTCATCCTGATGCAGATCATCGAGCCCGCCTCCGCGGAGTTCGTACCCGGCCTGAATACGATGGTCACACCCCAGGAATTGGAGATCTACTGGACCAGCCTCAAAGCTGCTGAAGAGAGGGCAAAAGAGTATTTGCAGAGCAAAGCCGCGGATTTTGAAAAGAAAAAGATCCCCGCTGAAACCATACTGCAGCGCGGCGATGCCGTGAACGGCATCGTGAGCGTGGCGAAGGAAAAGAATGCCGATCTGATCGCCATGGCAAGCCACGGTCGTACAGGGCTATCGCGTGTCTTCTACGGCAGCGTGGCCAATGGCGTACTCCACAAGGTGGATAGACCTCTGCTGCTTATCCGCGCCGAGGATTAACAGCCGCCGGACTCAATATAAAATGCCCCGCAAAACACTTGCGGGCATTTTTATATTTTCTGAACCTGGCCTATTGAACCTGGAAGTCCAGCGATGTTTCTAGTTCTTCATTCATATAGAAATCAACACGGTACTGGCCGATCGGCCATGGCAAATCGTTGGTCAGATCGAAAACAAGAACCGAGTCGCCGCTGGTGATGCTTACGTCATGGAGCTGCATATTTGGCTCTTCTCCTTCGATATCGACCGCGATCCACACCGCGCGCACCTGGGTGTCGCTGGGAGCGTTCGCCAGGTCGACGAACGCGTAGAGCGTGTCTTCCTGCCCGTAGGTGGCTGTTCGCTCTACGCCTTCGGGATCCGCTGCCATCCAGGCATCGGCGAAATTGGCCGTGCTAAAGCTCAAATCGCAGGCCAGGGCAACTGAACTAAGAACAAGGACCACAAAAAGAAGGCGAATGTTTTTGTTTCTCATTTCATTTCCTTTCTCAAATTAGGTTAGACCCAAACATCGACGTCTGCGGTACGTTCGCCCCCCGCATCCCCTGTGTTCAGCGTACCGCCCGGCTCGATGAGCAGAACGGCGCATTCGGATGAGGCGAAAGGTTTGTGCTCAACTCCTTTGGGCACTACGAAGAGTTCGCCTTCGTGCAAATGGGCCGTCACGGAATTCAATATCAGGTTCCCCGGACAAAATAATGAAAGCTTCGTCTGTTTCGGGATGGCTATGCCAGATAAAATCGCCTTCGAGTTTTACGACCTTTAACTGGTAATCATTCAGTTCTGCGATCACTCGGGGCGACCATTGCTCCCGGACTTTGGCTAATTTCTCCCTGAAATTTATGGGGGAGTAATTCATTAGTTCTTTGCCTTGCCGGGCTCTTCTTTCTTTTGCCTTTTGACGGCTGCAGTTTGTTCGGCAGTCGCGGCTGGTGGTTTCCCCGTAGCGCCATCTGCAGGTGGCGCTACCTCCTGGACCGCGGGAGCGTTTTGTTTGATCCCCAAATTGATCTTCTCCTCCATGCGAATTTGCCCCCGCAAGAACGCGCCTTCTTCGGTCGACATGGCCACGGTGACTACATCTCCCCACACGCGACCTGTCGCGCGGATCTCCACCTTTTCCGCCAGGATGTCTCCCCGCAGCGCGCCCGCAACGATCACATGCTTGGCCTTGACCTGCGGGCAGGTTACCCGCCCGGTAACGCCGATGACAAATAAACCGTCCAGCTCAATCTCGCCATCGTAGGCGCCTTCAATGCGGATACCGCCGGAACCGGACAGCTTGCCTTTAAGGCTGACGTCGTCGCCGATCACGGAGGTGATGCGCTCAACTGGCGGCGGAGTTGTAGGTTCGTGAAGGTTGGCTTTGCGACGGAACATCAGCTCGCCGCGCCCTCCTCGGTGTTGCCGTCTGCGATGCCGATGACGTTGAAGCCGGAGTCAACGTAAAGCACATCGCCAGTGATGTGGGAGGAAAGGTCGGAGGCGAAGAACAGAGCTGCATTGCCCACATCGTCAATCGTAACGTTTTCACGCAGCGGGGCGGTCTCTGCAAATTTGCTGATCATCTTTCGCACGCCTGCCACTCCGGCCGCCGATAGCGTGCGAATGGGCCCCGCCGAGATGGCATTCACCCGCACCTTTTGCGGCCCGAAGTCGCGGGCCAAATAACGCACCGAGGCTTCGAGTGCGGCCTTGGCAACGCCCATCACGTTGTAACTCGGCACTGCTTTCTGCGAACCATAATAGGTCATCGTCATCAAAGATGCGCCCGGTCGGAGGAAAGGCTGGAACTCCCGCGCCAGCGCCGTGAAAGAATAAACGCTGATATCCATAGCGGTAAGAAATCCCGCGCGAGTGGTGTTGTAGTAAGGTCCGGTCAACTCTTCGCGCCCGGCGAATGCTATGGAATGAACCAAAATGTCGATTTCTCCAAAGGCCTCCTTCGCCTTCTGCGCCACGGCGGCGAGGTCCGCATCCTTAGTCACATCGCATTCCTCGACAAATGTGCAATCGATCGATTCTGCCAATGGGACTACCCGTTTCTTAAGCATTTCGCCGGCATAACTCAAGCCGATCTTGGCGCCGTGTTCATGCAGCGCCTTGGTAACTCCCCAGGCGATGGAATGGTCATTGGCCACGCCAAAAATAAGAGCATTCTTACCTTCAAGCAGCTTTGTCATCTCTTCTCCTCACCACACGGATTCTGATACCAGGAGTCGCCAGGGCTTGCTCTTCCATGGCTCAGGCACAGTATAAAGCCCGATGCGTGGGCCAACTTTCACAAGGCTATCGGGGATGGATTCACCGGATTCGATGAATATTATAGCTTTAGGGTCTATCAGGTCTGTTCCATTGTGCCGACCATCGATGCCGAGCGCCTTGGTGAGTTTCCCCGGCCCGTTGGTCCAGAGTTTTTCCGGCTGCCCGTTGCGCCTGGTTGCGATGACCGGCAACCCATCGGTGGGCCGGATGGCGCGGATGAGCACCGCGTGCGGTTCGCCCTCGGCCTGAGTGATGCAGTTGAAAAGCCAGTGGTTCCCGTAGGTGAAATAGACGTAAGCGTGCCCGGGCGGACCGTACATCACCGCTGTTCGCTTTGTACGCCCCGCTTTCGCGTGGCACCCAAGATCATCTTCTCCGCAGTAGGCTTCGGTTTCGGTGATCAACCCCGCCAGCCGCCTGCGGCGGCCGTCGACCTTTTCCATGTGTACCAGCGTGCAGCCCAACAATAGCCGCGCGACCCGAAGGGTGTCTCGTGCGAAAAATTCTCGCGGCAACCGCTGAGGTTTGGCAAGGTTCATCAATTCCGGATAGGCGCGGGTTGCAGGATTTCTGGAAGCTGGCGCAGCGAAGTGATTTCTTCGCAATCCGTTTTGTCATACAACGCGTTCCAGTTCAGCAGGATCGGACGGATGCCCGCGTTGCGCGCACCAACAATATCCGCATAGTAGTTATCCCCCACATAAACTACATCACTTGCAGGCCTGCCGATAAAGGCGAGTAAGTTATTGAATATCGTAGGATCAGGTTTATATGCACCCAACTGCGCAGCTGTCAGGAAAAAGTCGAGATAAGTATCCAAATTCAGGGTGTTCATTTCACTGTGGATTGGCTTTGGGCGATTCGTGATGACGCCCAGCTTGAAACCCGCGCGGCGTAAACCGGACAGCGCTTCAATGTTCTCGTTGGGAATATAACTGCGTGGCTCATAGTTGTCGCGCATATGCCGGTGCACGTCGGCGGCCAAATGGTCGGCTTGATCTTTCGGTACGCCAAGCGCCTGCAAGTGGCGGCTGCTGTAGTTCAGCCAAAATCCCTCGCTGCCCTCGACGAAATCTTCTATGTCGCTGGTTAACTGGTTCGAGCTCGCCCAATAAGTGTGTTCCCAGCGCTGGCTGACGCGGCGCTGTCCCGCAGTGAGCCGGATGCCCAGCGATTGCACGTAGTCGCAGAAGAAAGTATGTGCGTGCGGATCGTTGTAGCGTAACGTGTCATCCAAATCGAAGAGTACCGTGTTGACTTGTTCCATTTTTTAAGTTAACCCCCGATATAAGACATCTCCACCTTGGGTAGATCCTTTGTGGCGGCCGAGCGCAGTTCTGAATAGCGGTCAATGCGCTTTTTCCACACATTGCCGATGGCGGTGTGCAGTTCCTCGTCGGATGCTCTGTCGCGCAGTAAGCCTCGCAGATCAGTTCCGGTGATCGCGAATAAACAGGTGAATAATTTGCCGTCTGCCGAAATCCGAGCGCGGCTGCACTCGCCGCAGAATGGCTGGGAGACTGAGGCGATAATGCCCAGCTCACCGCTCCCATCCTTATAGCGGTAGCGCTCCGCCACCTCGCCGCGATAATTCGGTTCAAGCGGCTCGATGGGCATTTCAGCGTGGATGGTGTCGCGGATTTGGCGTGCAGTGACGACGTCATCCAGTCGCCACCCGTTGCTGTGTCCCACGTCCATGTATTCGATCAGGCGCAGGATCTGCCCCTTCTCCCGGAAGTGGCGCGCCATGGGTAGGATGGCATGCTCGTTTACGTCGCGCTTTACTACCATGTTGACCTTCACCGGCCCTAGCCCCGCCTCAGCGCTTGCTTCGATCCATTCGAGCACGCTGGCCACCGGGAACTCTACGTCGTTCATGCTCATGAATGTTTTGTCGTCTAATGCGTCCAGACTGACCGTCATTCGTTTGAGTCCGGCATCTTTCAGGGATTGGATGCGGTTAACGGGAAAAGATCCATTCGTGGTGACCGCCAGGTCTTCCACCTCGGGGATGGCGGCCAACATGGAAACCAAAGTTTCCAGCTCGCGGCGCATCATCGGCTCACCGCCGGTGAGCCGCACCTTGCGCACACCAAGGTCAACGAATACGCGCGTGAGCCGCGTGATCTCCTCGAAGGTGAGCAGTTGGTCCTGCGGCATGAATCGGTAATCGCGCCCGAACACACCCTTGGGCATACAGTACGTGCAGCGGAAATTGCAGCGATCCGTAACGGAAATGCGCAGATCGTGTAAGGGGCGATTGAGTGTGTCTAACGGCATCATTTTGTTTTGCGACGAAAAAGGCGCAGCGAGAGCTGCGCCTGGTGTGCTTCGCTTTAACTAATTATATCGCGCCGCTCTACTCGCCCGTTTGCTGGCGTGAAGCCCGCATCCCTCTCAGCAGCATCCAAACGCCGCCGCCGATGAGGAATAAGGGCCACAAGCGGTTCAGGATATCAGGTCCTCCGAGAAACCCTCCGAAGATTCCGAACATAAACAAGCTGAAAAGCATTAATCCGATGCCTTCTTTGAGTCCCTTCCAGAGTTTTCCTTCCAGGAGATTCGTGAGCAGCACGCCAAAGCCAACGAAACCCGGGATCAGCGTCCAGGCGTACGCCCAGCTTTCCCAGTCCCCGGTGCTGTTTTGGTAGTAGAACAGGCCGCCAATGCCGCCGATGATGGAAGCGGGCACGGCCAGACCGGGAGCGCGCACCACCACGGCCATGATCAGGAAGAAGAGCCCCACGGCCACAACCATCAGCGGCCACTGGTTTTCAATTCGGATGATTTCGTTAAGTTGGGGATAGGACTGTGCGGCCAGGAACCAACCGCCGATCAATAGCAATACAAAGCCGATAACTAAACTTCCTCTACGGTTCGTATCCATAGTTCCTCCTCATATTATACGAGCCGTTCCCGTAATGTTTCAATGCGCGTTTCTGGACACGCGTTCGCGGAACACGCCGGCAACGCCGAGTAGAACCAAAGCCGTGCCTGCAATCGTCCAAACGGTGATCTCTTCGCCAAGTACCACACCTCCCAGAATCACCGCCAGCACCGGATTGACGTACGCATAAGTCATCACAATGCGCGTGGGCAACCGGCGTAAGGCGACCACATAGGCAGTAAATGCGAATAGCGAGCCGAAGGTCAGGAGATAAAGCCACGCCCACCAGGCCTCAGGCGTCGGCGTCGGCAACGGTTCGTTCGTGGCAAGGATCACCACGATAAAGGCGAGAGCGCCGAAGATCATCTGGTAAGCCGAGCTCACTCGCGGTGGTAGATCTACCGGGCGGCGTGCTTGCAGCACGGAACCCGATGCCCAGGTAAGTGGCGCCGCCATCAACGTGACCACGGCGACCACATCCGCATGGACGCCTGTCATCAAAGCCGGTGCAGTCAGCAGTGCGATCCCGGCAAAGCCGATCAGTAAGGAGGCAACCAGTTGAATCGATGGTAGCTTGCGGTCGATGATGGCCTCGATCAAGGCGGCCCAAATTGGAGACGCCGATACCAGCAGTGCAGCCAATCCGGATTCGGCGCGCTGTTCGGCAAACGTAACCAGGCCATTTCCTCCCACCCATAACAAAATCCCGGAGCCTGCCAGGGTGAAAACCTCCTGACGCGTCAACCTGATCCGATTGCGCTGCAGATAACTAAAGAGCAACAGGATCACCCCGGCAATCGAGGCACGCATAAAAGCCATTGTGAACGGCGGGAAACCGGCGCCCTCGCGCACTGCAATGCGAATGGCCAGATACGTGCTGCTCCACACCACGTAGACCACGAAAAGATTCGCCAACCCAACCGGATCAAGACGCTTAGATTCCATTTCTTCAAAACCTTAGATGGTTTCGCCTACCACTTTTGTCACCTGCCGGCTGCGATACACGATCACAATTCCGCCCAACACGGCGACCCCGCCCAATATCTCCAATGCCGTAAAGGTCTCGCCCAGCAGAGGACCGGCAAGAATTGCAGTCAGCAGAGGTTGGATTAATAGCGTGGGCGAAACGAGTGAGGCGGGCAAATAGCCTTGGGCATAGTTGATCGCCAGCCAACCGATGGCCTGCACTAGGACGCCAAGTCCTAAAAAGTTCAAATAAGTTGCAGTTGGGTATCCCGTGAGCGGGTCGTTCAATCCGATTGCAAGCAGCAAGAGAGCAGCCGCCGACGAAAGTGTGGCGATCCAAAAGAAACTTAACGCGTCCAATTGATCTCGACCCTTTTGCGCGATGAGCAAGTAGCCTCCATAGAAAACAGCGGCCAACAAACCATATAAAGCGCCTGCATTGAATTGCAGGTCCCCGCTGAAGTCCAGCCCAATGACGAGAAGCGCGCCGATGAGTGAGAGTGTCAGTCCTAACCAGAATTTGCCGTTTAACTTTTCCTTGAAGATCAACCAAGCCCCGAGTCCCACGCACACAGGCGCCATGTTCCCCATGAGCGTAGGAATGGTCGCCCCCGCGTAATTAATACCCGTGGACCAGGTGGCCAGATCCAACGCAAAGAAAATGCCCGCCAACATGGCGAGCATCAGTCCGCGGCTCGCAACCGTGCGTTTACGTCGAAAGCGAGAAGCAAAGGGAATAAGCAGCACGAGTGTGGCTATGGCCATGCGATAAAAGCTCACCACGGAGGCAGGGGCATTGGCCGCCCGCGTAAAGATGGCTGAAAACCCCAGTGTGAGGACCCCTAAGCCCAGCGCCGCATAAGGTTTCCACTGCGGATTGCGTTCCTTGGGCATGGCGGTCATTTTAACCGATGAAAAAAATCGGGTTCTCAGCGTCTGCATCTGCATTTTTCCTGACATCACGACAGGTATAATCCTTTCGTTTTAGGAAGAAAGATGTGACGGAAGAAAAGAAACCTGATATTTTGATCGAAAAAGATGCATCCGGTTCGCCGAAAGGACTGGGTTCGCAATTTAAATTGATCTTGCGCCTGCTGCGTGATCATCGCGTCAATCCCTTGTTGAAGCTGCTGCCTGTGTTCTCGCTTGTCTATCTCATTTCCCCACTGGATTCGTTTATCCCAGTGGTGGATGATGCCATAGTTCTCGGCTTGGGCCTTTATACGTTTGTGGAATTATGCCCGCCAGAAGTCGTTGCAGAGCACCGCGCCGCACTGGCTGCAGAAGAGCGCGCCGCGAAAGAGACCTAATCTTGGATCCGCGCCGCCTCGTATCCCCGCCTAGCGGCGGCTTCTTTGCCGGCATTGGCAATCAGGTGCGGCTCGTCCTGCGTTTGATGGCTGATGCACGCATCAGTCCGCTGATCAAACTGATTCCGGTCGGGTCTTTCTTATATCTGATCTCACCGTTCGATTTCGCGATTCCCGTGGTGGATGACGCCGCCATCCTG
>JBOGUK010000232.1:0-10101 GCA_050695915.1 Anaerolineales bacterium | reverse complement strand
GCGCTGGTTTACCTTGGCGCCGCATATCTGGTTGCCGATACTGGTTATCCGGGCGGAATTTCCGAGCAGGCAAGGTTAATGATCATCGCTGATCTAATCCTGATCCTAAGCCTCGGTGGATGGTACGCCTTGTGGCGAAAAGGCGATGTCTTGAAATCGACTGGGCGAGCGGAACGATTGATCGCCTTTACAGTGGTCGCCGTTACCTTGGCGGGTGTGGGACTGTGGTTCCTGGTTCAGGCTTTTAAGAATATACCCGTGGCCATTCAATAAGGCTTGTGGGGTCAGCTCATTCTCCTGTGCAAAATAGCGTTTCGATATGGTTTGCCGTCTCCGCGGGTACGTCTGGCATTGTGCGCAATATCGAACAGACCTGGTAGCGGACAAATGCATCCTCTCCGATTGCGGTCGAGATTTCTTCAAGGCGTTCTACCTCTCCGGTCATCGCGTAAACTTGGATGAAGGGCAGCCATTCAATCGCATCCGCGGGTTCAATTCCTTCAGAATAGGCTTGCTCTGCCAAGATGAAGACTTGATCCCAGTCTCCCATCTGCCGCGCCAAAGCGGCCTTTTGATACGTGAAACACCATCCGTGATCCGGCTCCGGTCCGAAAATGCTTTCTGGAAGCCGCTTCTCTGCATCGTTGACCAAAACCCTTTCCGCTTCCGAATAAGGCGACATGGCAATAAACGCAGATGAATCATAAGAGGATAGTTCAGGTCCAAGGCCATCGATTAAGTGTGCGCATGAGTTGAGGGACGGTTGAGTGATCAGGAGGATGTTCCGGTAATTTGTGTAGGTGCGGATTGTGCGTCGGTTGTCAAATTCCTGGCGCGTTTCGCTTAGAACTTTTCTAACCGTAGCATCGTTTGGCAGCGCAGCATAAATCGCCGGTTGCAAATAATCCTGGGGATTTTCTTTGTCTGGGTAGTAGGTCAGGTTTGCGGGGCCCCAAATAAAATAATCCTCCTCGATGCTTGCGAGCGGGTAACGGACGATTAATGTTGTCCCTTTTTCCAACTGTGGGATGCGCCAGGCGACCTGCCACCAGAAGTTGCGCACAATCTGGCTTTCCTGCGCTTTTGTGGCCCCGTTACCAAAGTGCGTGAGAACGGATAATGCCACCAGAAGGGCGAGAAAAGTCTGCCGCAAGCGGGGCCACGTAATGAAATAGGCGCAGCCAACAACCAGCATGATGATGCCAGCCGAAGGTACCAGCGTGAATCGCGAGAATTCCGGAAAAGTTATTTGACGGTTCGCCAGGATAACCGGCAGAGGACCAAGCAGGGCGACCCAAAGCCCCAACCCGATAGCCTCAATTCGCCAATCGCGTCGCCTCTTTCCTAATTGCTCTTCAGGGATCGTTCTCTGAAGCAGCCAATACAATACGCCTGCAGCCAATCCAAGAACGATCCCAAGCAGCAAGGTTCCATCCGCGAGCCGCGCAGAGATTTGATAGATGGGTATAACCCAGGCCGCGAGCGCCGCGTTGAGGACGCTGATTACGTAATTATTCAGCCAGCCAATACTTGTCAGTACAGGGGATTCGACGAGGGTTGCAAATTGGGCAGATAGGCTGGTTGCGTCCCGCGCGCCTTCGAAGAGAAAAATGTTCCAAATGAAAAAGGCAACTGGGAATACAGAGTACGGCAACCATGACCTTACGGTTGCGCTGATGCGAGCGCGCAGCGTCTTTTCATTTCTGGAAACCAAGACAAAGAGGATCCCGATCCTCAAGGACTCGATGGCTAGGTGATATTCAACCAGGCTCACATAAAACAACCCAAGCAGAATAGCCAACAGGATGTACAACCAACGTCGAAACGGGCGGGTTTCGAAAAACGCATAGGTTGTCAGGCCGATAGAAAGAAAGGCGCTTGCAAGACTGATCAAATGGGGTTGGTAATCGATTCCATTGAATTGGGAGAGGAATCCCGGATAGATGAGATAAAGCAGGGTCATGGTCAAGGTTTCCCTGCGATGTCCGGGCCAAAGGAGTCGCAATATCCAAAGGAAGAACACAGCGCTCAGAACGCGGTAAAACAGCGCGCTCAAGTTGTAAAGAAGCGGATTTGGGCCGAATAGGCCGTAAGCGACCGAATGCACCAGGCTGCGCATCGGACGATCGACGCTGTATAGCTGATCGAAATAACTGGCCCCCGCTGCTCTGGCCGTATACATCAGATACCAATCGTCGTTGAATAAACCCATCTGGCGAATATAAAACAGGTATGCAGGAACGAGAATCAGAACCAGCAATAGAACAGATGCGATGAGTTCAGTCCTTGGTTTTGATTTGAGTTTGGCCATCCCCTAATGATAATGCTCAAATCTGGTTGTTCATGCAGGAAATACCTGTAGATTACAATTCTTGCTTCGGAGGTCGCATGCCCGATCACTTTGAGACGCTCGCCATTCACGCGGGCCAACCCCCTGACCCGACCACCGGCGCGATCATGACGCCGATCTATCAGACGGCGACTTTCGTGCAGGCCGCAGTGGGTAAGCACAAAGGGTACGAGTATTCGCGCTCCGGCAATCCAACGCGCACTGCGCTGGAGGCTTGCCTCGCGGCGCTCGAAAACGCGGAGCACGGGTTGGCGTTTGCATCCGGGCTGGCTGCGACTGACGCGATCATCCGGCTGTTCGAACCGGGAGATCACATCCTGGTGGGCAGCGATGTTTATGGCGGGACGTTCAGGCTCTTTGACACTCAATTCAAGAGATACGGAATTGAATTTGATTATGTGGACGTGGCAGATCTCAAGGCCGTAGAAAGCGCGATGCGCGCGGATACAAAACTTTTCTGGTTGGAGACGCCAACCAATCCATATTTACGCATCGCCGATCTGCAAGCGATCTCAAAAATCCGCAAGGCCAAATCGAAGGCACTGATCGCCGTCGATAACACCTTTGCAACGCCTTATTTGCAGCGCCCGCTGGAGCTTGGCGCAGATATCGCGGTCCATTCGGCAACCAAATATCTCGGTGGACACTCAGACGCTGTCCTCGGCCTTGTCGCTCTCAATGACCCATCGCTGCATGAGCGCCTGGCCTTCCTGCAGAACGCCGCCGGCGCTGTGCCCGGGCCGCTGGATTGCTTTTTGATACTGCGCGGACTGAAGACGCTGCACCTGCGCATGGAACGGCATGCGCAGAACGCAACCGTGACAGCGGACTTCCTTGCAGGGCATTCGAAGGTGAGCAAGGTCTATTACCCATTTCACAATTCGCATGCTCAACATGAACTCGCGAAGAAGCAGATGCGCAACGGGGGCGGGATGGTTTCGTTTGAGTTAACGGGCGGGCAGGCGGCAGCCCGCAAAGTTGTTGAGAGCACGCGGATTTTCTCGCTAGCCGAATCATTGGGGGGTGTGGAATCCCTTATCGAGTTGCCGGCGGCAATGACGCATCTTTCAACGTCCAGGTCGCCAATAGCGGTTGACCCGGGGCTGGTGCGGCTTTCTGTAGGCGTGGAGCACGTGGATGACTTGATTGCGGACTTGGATCAGGCGCTGAAAAAAGGATGAAGGCTTGCCCTGAGCTTCACCGGAAGGGGGAGCGTGAGGGATGAAGGCGGAAGGACGAAGAACACAAGGATGAGGGATAAAGGAGAAAGGATGAAGGTAAACCTTTATCGTTGTGCATTGCTGGTTTTCGGCCTGAGCGCCTGCGGCCTTTCAGCGCCCGCAATCCCTGGGCAGGGAATCCGAGGAACTGTGCTTTTGGGTCCACATTGTCCCGTGGTGGTTGAAGGCGAAGATTGCCCCGATACTCCATATGAAACCGATCTTGTTGCAACTACTCCTGATGGTACGAGGGTGATTAAAAGGTTTTCCTCGGACGCCAACGGCATTTTCGAGGTATTTCTTCCTGTTGGCGAGTACGCAATTATTTCACCGCAAGGCACGCAATGGCCCTATTGTTCCAGCAACGGCGCTTTTTTTGTGACCGCAGGACAAATCACGGAACTCACGGTTTATTGCGACACAGGGATTCGATGAAGGCGAGAATCGCCCGCTGGATCGATCCGCTGGCGCGGCTCACTGCCGCGCTGAGTATTGCGTACAGCTATAGCAATGATTTTGTTGGACGTGTGCAACTTGCGTTCGACGCTTTAGCGATCATCTGTTTAGCCGCTTTAGCCGTCAGCATATACAACGTTTTGCGCAATCGGGATGATCGAGTCTCGCTTATCGCGGCATTTGTCTCAGGTGGGTTGTTCTACATTGGAAAATACGTAATATTTTCGGTTACTGCGTGGGTGGTGTACTTGATCTCTCCGGCGTCCATTAATAGTTATCACATTCCGGCTCTGGTCTTTGTAATTGCTATGGTGACGCCTTGGCTGGTTGACCAGACTGGCGAAGATTAGGAACTCATCTTTCGTTAAGACTTCATCTTCTCTTCATCAGAATTTTAGGAAAAGTTAATTCCCCGGCAGTCACAAAAGATAGTGCTCTTTCGTAATCGGGATTGCAACGTCTCTGTTCTATGAGGCGAAACTATTTTTTAGGAGGTATCCCGATGAAACTAGGGAAGATTCACTTGGGGCTTTTGACGGCTATAGCGATTTTGCTGCTGGCCGCCGCAATTCCAGCGATGGCAGCGCCGCGCATCCACACGATTCAAGCCATGGTGGAGAACCGCACTGGCGAAACCGTCGAACTCACCCTGAATGGCCCTGGCCCGGCGCAACTTTACACGGTAGGCAGCGGTCAAAGCCTGCAGGTTGAACTGGAACCTGGTCTGTACATCTATCGCTACTTTGCCTGCGGACAAAACAAATACGGGCTCACCACCTTCGATGATGGAAGCCTGGCGCTGGTGCTGGGTAAGTGTGGTGAAGGCGCCAACAGCAATATCGTCATCGATAACCATACTGGCGATGCATTCATCGTAACGTTGACCGGCACTGGCGGTTTATACGGCTATTGGGTGCCGGAAGGCGGTATCACCATTTCGATCCCGGCGGGCAGGTATCAGGTAACGACGACTGCCTGCCTGGCGCCGGAGGAGGCTTCGATAAAGGCTTCTCCCGCCAAATACAACGACCCGCTAATCTGGACATGGACCTGCGACGCCGTCACGCTGTTCGAGTCGGTTGAGTAAAACACTCAACGGTGAGAAAAAATCCCGCAACAAAGTTGCGGGATTTTTATTCGTCATAAAGCACGGTGGCTTCTGCGTAGTAGCGCACACCCTTGCCCGCTATGCGCTCGTTCACCCAGAGGAAGAGTGCCTCGTTTTTTTTGTCGATTGATTTGTCCGCGGAAAGTTCGTCTAGAGGATAGTTGACGCGCAGGGCGCGCGGCGAGATCGTGAAACGCGTGATGCCGGGCGGCAGCAGGATACCGGCAGTGCACAGCTGTAGCACTTCTGCGGGCTTGTATGGTGGGTAAACCACCAATGCGGTGAGGTTATCGTATCTACCGTCCAGCTCGCTGACCTGTTGCGCCGTGGTGCGGTCGATGACCGCGTGCGACATGTAGCACTTGGCGATCTGTACCAGCCTGCGCGAGCGGCCGGCCAGGTCGCTCGGCTCGCTGCGCACGATGAAGGCTTTGCCGTCAGGCGTCTGCACCCAGACGAGCGTTTTCGCCGGCCAACGGCTCTGGGGTCGCTTAACGGTTGAGTCGATGTCGCGCATCGTGGTCCCATCGATGGAGCGCAGGGCCGCGAGGAATTCTTGCGAGTCCCAATCCCACAGCACATGGTTCCAAGTATGCAATTGCAAACCCGGATCGTCCGCAGCGACAACCTGGGAAATGATGTGCGCAATACCCATTTGAGTGAATGCTGTGGCCCGGTTGGCGCCGTCGAGCACCATGTAGCGGCCGGAGGAATCCGCAAACGGCGTGACAACGGGCGGGTTCCGCATCACGCCGCTGGCGCGCAGCCGCTCGATGAGTGGCTTTGCGCGCTGATCGTCGTGCCATTCGTGGGGGACGAGCGCAGAGGTTGGAAGGATCCGTAGAGTGGGGAGGTTAGTTGCCATAAGCTGTCAGCGTTCAGCCGTCAGCTAACGCTGAAAGCTGACCGCCGATGGCTGAATGCTATCTTTGGATGAAATCCAGCACATCGATCTTGGTGAGAATGCCGATCACGCGGCCGCCGTCGTTCACCAGCACGGCGTTGTTCTTCACGATCTCAGGCATGGCGTCGGCAAGCGGCGTGTGCGCTGGCAGGCTGGGTGGCGCGGGCTGCAAAAGCGCTTGGATGCTGTCTTCACCCGGGCGTTCGGCCTTGCTTTCGAGCAGATGTGTCAGCAGGTCGCCTTCGCGCACGAGTCCGACGACCTCTTTACCGCCATTCATCGCGGGAAGCTGCGAAATGCCGTACTCTTTCATCTTGGCGACCACATCCGAAATGCGATCGTTCACCGACGCGGAGATCAATGCGCTGAAGCTTTTTGCCCCAAGAACTTCGCGTAATGTCGCCTCGGTCCATTCGGATTCCAGGAAACCATTCTCGCGCATCCACTTATCGTCGAAGACCTTGGATAAATAACGCGAACCGGAATCAGGAAGCAGGACAACGGCTAGACGATCGCCCGATAGTTTCTTGCAATGCTGGAACGCCGCCGCCACCGCGGAACCCGAAGAGCCCCCGGCGAAGATGCCTTCTTCAGCCACGAGGCGGCGAGTCCAGTGGAACGATTCCTTGTCTCCAATGCGGATGATCTCGTCAACCTGCGAGAGGTCCGAGGTTGCCGGGAGAAAATCCTCGCCAATGCCTTCCACCTTGTAGGTGATGGCTTCAACGCCTTCTGGGATCTTGCCCTTGTTCTCCCAGATCTCTTTGAGGATCGACCCTTGAACATCCACCCCGACGATGCGAATCTTCAGGTTCTTCTCTTTCAGGAATTTGCCCACTCCGCTGTAGGTGCCGCCTGTGCCCATGCCGATGATCACATCGGTGACCTTGCCACCGGTTTGCTCCCAGATCTCGGGTCCGGTGGTCAGGTAGTGGCTGCGCGGGTTTTCTGGGTTGCGGTATTGATCAGCCAAGATGGCGTTGGGCGTTTCGGCGGCGATGCGCTCCGCAACGCGGTAATAGGAGCGCGGGTCCTCGGGAGCGACTGCCGTTGGCGTTATGACCACCTTACCGCCGAAGGCGCGCAAGAGCTGGATCTTTTCCTGGCTCATCTTATCCGGCATCACGAACACACACTTATAGCCGCGGATGGCGCACACGATGGCCAGCCCAACCCCCGTGTTGCCGGAGGTCGCCTCAACCACGGTGCCGCCGGGCTTCAGGCGACCTTCGCTCTCGGCGGCGTCGATGATGGTGACGCCGATGCGGTCTTTGACCGAGCCGCCGGGGTTGAAAAATTCGAGCTTCGCATAGAGCGGGACCGGGAGATCGCGCCCAAGTTTGCTCAGCCCCACCAGAGGCGTGTGGCCGATGGTGCCGAGGATGCTGTTGTAAACGCGCAGGCTTTCGGATTCGGGAAGGGAGTTTTTACTCATTCGGCTTCCGAATCAGAGTTTACCGCAAAAGAACGGCCCACGTCCTACGTCCAATGTTGGACAGTTTGACGTTTTATTGGCAATTATTTGCCAGGTGCTCTTCGTAGGTGACGGCGAACTCGTGGTTGCCGGAGCCGTCGCAGGCCGCCTGGAAATAGAAGTAAGGCGAAGGTGCCGCTGTGGCCACTGCATAGAGTGCTTCCCAACTGGGTGCAGCGATCGGCCCTGGCGGAAGACCGGCGTTGAAGTAGGTGTTGTAAGGAGAATTCACTTGCAGGTCCGTTGCGGTGAGCGGCGTTTTCCACCACGAGGTGCTTGTCTCCTCTTAACCCAGCGCATATTGAACTGTTGGGTCGGCGTCGAGTCGCATTCCCGCGTTAACGCGGTTGATAAAAACCGAAGCGATCAATGGCATCTCATCGTCGATAATACTTTCGCGCTCGACGATGGATGCCAGGATGACGGCTTCGCGCGGCGAAAATCCCTGAGCTTCGAAGCCGGCCCTAAGTTCTTCTCCGATTTCGGATCTAAAAGTGCCTAACAAGGTATTGACCACTCGTCTCGCATCGTATTCCCGCAGGATTTCGTAGCTGCCTGGAAGAAGGTAACCTTCCAGGCTTGCGCCTTCTGGAAATCCTTCCGGAAGGATCACTCCCGCAGGCGGATCCCAGGCGGCCAGGAGGAAGTCCTCGGGCGTCACGTTGACGCCCGCGCTCGGCAGCGCGGCGGCAATCTCTTCCAGCCGCCAGCCCGGCAGGATCACGAGGGTTACCGATTCCGGCGTCGGGTCGATGAGCGCCTGGGCAATTTCCACCGAACTCATCGCCGCGCTGAGTTCATACCGCCCGGCTTGCACCTGAGTATCAAGCCCCGCGTAAAAAAGATAATTGCTGAATAGTTGGCCTTCAAGGATAAGGTCCGCAAACCATAAGCGGGACACGATCTCGTTAGTGGGTTCGTTGAGGGCGATATCGAAGCGCACGGGCTCTGCGTCCGTGCCGGCAGGGCGCAGCAGCGCCTCTCTGCGCAATCCGAGTTCCAGTCCAATCCGCCAGCGTTGGAACGCAGTCAGCGCGGGCGAAGGCGGGCCGAACGCCGCTCCTGCCCGCGCCATGAGGCTGTTCGCCGCGATGAATCCGACGAACGCGAGCACAGCGATAAGGCCGAGGAAAATCAGGCACGAGAAATATTTATTCATTGGCCCTGTTTGTCATTCCGAGTGAGGGCGCTTTGCGCCGCTTTTTAACGGCGCAGCCCGACGAGGAATCCCTTAGAGCAGTAAAAAACCATCATAACTTTTTTTGTCCTCATGGATTCCTCCCCTTCGCGGTGCTTGGGGCTCGAATGACACGATTGCTATCCAGATAATTTTGCAACAGAAGCGCCGCTGCTTCAGCATCCGGGGGCGCGCGGCGCTTCTTACGCTTCATGCCCGATTCCAGCCGCGCCTCGAGCACATCCGCAGTCGTGAAACTTTCTTCCACGAGTTCGACAGGCAAGCCGCTCGCCTCGCGCACAGCAGCCGCCAACCTGGCAGCGGAGCGCCCGCTCTCGGTGGGCTGGCCATCTTCGTCCAATGATTGGCCGATGATGATGCGCTCGGCGCCGCGCGCCGCCGCCATGGACGCGATGCGGCGCGCGTCGACTTCACGCGACTTATGCGTGAAGATCTCCAGCGGTGTGGCAATCGTGCCGCTGGCATCGCTGATGGCGACCCCAATGCGCACGGTGCCCGGATCGACAGAGAGGATAATCATATTGATATGGAAAGTATACAAGAACGCCGAGTGGATGGAGCCATTACCTTATAATTCGGCGATTTTCCGCATGTTAACCATCGACATCGAAATCGCTCGCCGCTTTATCCTGGGCAAACAGGGCTTGTGGCCCGGTCGCCGCTGGCGCGGCGCGAAAGGGACGGAGAAAGCCATGCGCGCCATGGAATACCTGCAGCTCGACCCGCTGCAGATTATCGCTCGCAGTCATGATCTGGCCCTGCACAGTCGCGTGCTGGATTACAAGCCCGGCCTGTGGGAGCGCGCTGCCTATAAAGAGCGTAAGTTCTTTGACTGGGGCGGCTGGCTTGCTGTGCGCCCCATGGACGAATTGCCTTACTGGCGCGTGGTGATGCGCCACGAGCGCGATATTTCCCCGGGCATTCGCAAACTGGGGCAAGAGCACGCCAAAGCCGTCGCCGAGATGCGCAATATCCTGCGGGAGCGCGAAATAGTAAGCAACCGCGATTTTGAGATGGCCGCGCGAAAACGCACGCAGAGCTACCGTGGCCGCAAGGATAGTTCCCTGGCTCTTTACTATCTGTGGCGTATTGGCGAGGTGATGACCCATCACCGCGAGAAATTCGAGCGGGTGTATGCACTCACGGAGAAGGTCGCACCGCCGCCGCTGATAATCGAAAGCGACGAGGACGAGGTTGATGCCTTTCTGGTTAAGAAAGAAGTCAGCCATTACGGTTTATTGCGCACCAAACACGTCAGCGATTATTTTTTGCGCTATGCGTCCGGGCGCTGGAAACCCACCTCCCTTCCTTCTGGCACAGCCAAACAGATCACCGATGCCTTGTTGGCGAACGGGGAGCTCATCGAAGTGAAAGTGGATGGCTGGAAGGAA
>JBOGUK010000231.1:0-8308 GCA_050695915.1 Anaerolineales bacterium | reverse complement strand
AAGGAGTTTTGTTGAATAATCAGGATCCGAATCAGGGAGGTTAGACAACATGCTCACTTTGGAAATCCTTTACGCCATCTTGCAGGGCTTACCTGCTGAACACATCGACTTCCTGGACCCTCCCTGGACGCCGTTCATTAAACGTATTGAGATCGCCTTGAAATACGGCGCAGATCCTATCTCCGCGCTCAAATCCGCCATCGAGCAAATGAATGATTGGGGGAGGGAACAGTTGAAGAAAGCCTTGTCCCAAATCCGTCCGGTCATGGATCTGCCCGGGCTCTCCTATCGTCAGAGAGAGGCCCTAGTCGTTTTACGCTCAATGGGAGTGGCCTCTCTGTCCCAGCTCGGCCGCGTCCTGATGCAGGATCGCAGCAATCTCCACAAGCGCCTCACCGTCCTGGTTAAGCGGGGCTACGCAATGAAATTCTTCCGACCCGGCGGCATTTACTACTTCGCCGTCCCGGGCTCGGTCGACAAATCCCTGAAAACCACGATTAACGATTTCCTCAACGAATTGATCGACGAAGCCGAATCACAACCGGACCTACCACAACAACCACAGCCACCAAATCGCAAATGACGACAACATGTACATACCTACCACAAACAGAGCCGAGCAGCTTCTCCCTGGACGCTGGCACGGAAATCGATGTCACTTTCCGCGTCTGGTGGGTCCGTTGTTTCTTATTTTAGTTTGATGTGAGGTTGGATAAAATCTTCTAAACCCTTTATGGCTTGAATTACATTCGCTGAGTACTTGTTCTTTATTTCCACCTTTTCACTAGTAACCAAACTATCATGCCCATAAAAAATCTCTTCTACCCGATCAAACAAATCTGGATTTCGTTCCCCGATTCTCTAATTGGAAATGCGTCTCCACAGCCCAAAATAAATCGCTTGTGCAATCTCGGAAGGGATTAATTACGTTAAGGAATGATGCGCCCCAAAGTACTTCTGCTTCAAATGCAACGAGATTTAGGTCGGCAACCGCCTCCTTTAATTTTTCCAATCGGCCCTGATAGCAAGACGGAGTGCTTTTTCTCGCAACTTTTGATCAAAAACATTAATGTCTTTAGTACTGATTCCAGCCCTTTCCAATGCTGTAATGTGTTCTCCGGTCCCCATGAATGGATTCCTTACCCACCTTATTGCATCCCTCACTTTGTAAGCGGCACGTAGCAATTTGCGAGATTGGTTATATTCGACATTGCCTCTAAGTTGCCTCTTCCATGTCTCCAGTCCAGAAATTCCAATAAGCACGAGGGCAATACTTGTAATAATTGTCACGGCATCCCTTAAATTCGAGAGCGCTATTCATGTCAAAACCCTAACTCTTCTTTGATTTCCTTTTCCCCGCGTTTCCCCTTACCGGGCAATAATTCCTTCCAGAACGCGTCGTCGTACCGGCGGCTGCGCACGGGCAGCGGCATCGGCACGCCCCAGCCAAGCAGCAGCACTTCTTCTTTCGGCTGCAGGCGCGCCAGCATCCCGCGCAACGCGTCGCGGCCGGCCAGGCCGCTGAGTACCGCGCGGATATCATCATCATCACCGAGCCACCCTGATACTCTGGTTCCTAATTGCGACATCACCTCGTCGTAGATCTGGCTTGGACGCTGATCGATGATCAGCAGCGTCACGTAATACTTGCGCAGCTCGCGGGCGATCGTGCTGAACGTCGTCTGCACCGCCATCTCGCGGTTGAGCAGCTTGTGCGCTTCCTCGAGCGCGATCACCAGCGGGCGCGGCTCATCTTTACCCGTCGTGCGGAACTTGTTTGTCCGCTCTTCCCAGCGACGGCGGATGCGGCGGGTGAGCAAATTGCTCACCAGCAAATAATCCAGGTCGCTCTCGTGCTCGCCGAACGACAGCACCACGTGCTGCCCGGCCTCCAGCGCCTTAACGATCTCGCCGATGGCGTCGGCAGCGGGGTGATCAGTCACGTAGGGCAGCCGGAACACACGCCCCAGCTTGTTATGCAGGCCTTCCGCGGCCATAATGTTGACTCCGTGGTCCTCGGCCCAGGCGGCGACGGAATCCGGCGCAGCCATCTTCTTGCCCTCCGTGTCCTCGATCACCGCACCGCTCTTCATATTCTTGAACCCGCGGAACCAGTTCTTCCGCCCGAACGTGGCCACCAGCGCATCCAGCGTGGCGGGCGTGGTCTCCTTCAGATTGAGCTCGCGGGTGAGCAACTCGATATCTTCTGGCTGGATATCGCTCATGGCGACCTCCAGGTGGAAATCGGGCATCTGCCCGCGGATCAGCGCCCCGGCGCCCAGCCCCACAACGCGCACCTTCGTGGTGAACTTCGTGCGCAGCCCGGTGACGGGTTTATCGTCCTCGTCACGGTCGTCGAAGGCGTACTCATTGTGCATATCGAGCACCAGCACAGACGACTTGTCGTACTTGATCAGCCCCGCCAGCAGCAGCCGCGTCAGGAAACTCTTGCCGGTGCCCGTGGCGCCGAAGATGCCGGACGAGCGCTTGACGAACTTGTCCAAATCGATGGCCACCGGGTGACCCTGCTCGCGGGTGTGCCCGATGACGAAATTGCCTTTGAAAATTTCGGCCACGTCGCCCTCGCTCGCCAGGAAGGCATCCGAGTGATGCGCCGGGATCGTCTTCACCGGCAGCGGGCCTTGCGGCTCTTCGCCGCCCGTGATCATCAACTGGGGCAGCACCTCGAGGTTGGTGAAGAGCGTTTGCCCGTGCAGCAGGTCGGTCAGCTCACTGGGCAGCCGGTCGCCGGTCTTCTCGTCGGCAAAGCGCGGGTCGGTGGCGCCGAGCTGAATATCGGTGACGACGCCATGAAATATCCAATCGTCGCTCTGGATCACCACGAACGCGCCTTCCTGCACGCTGCTCGCCGGCACATCCAGGCGCACCACCAGGTTTTCCTTCAGCCCCCCGCCGACTACAAACCCAATCGGAATGCGACCTTGAGGATCTAATTGCTGATTGCTGATTTCTGATTTCTGATCTGCCATTACATTTCCTTTACAAAACCAATCCTGTCATTGCGACACTGAGCGCAGCGAAGGGGAAGCAATCTCCCCCACCATTTGCAAAGAGTCCGGGAGATTGCTTCGCTGCGCTGCTCCCTCGCCGAAAAAAGCTCGAGAGCACTCCGCTCGCAATGACGAAGTTTAGGAGGCATCAGCCAGTGCTGAAAGAACCTGCATCAGCATCGCGTAATCATCCCGCAGTAGCGTGATCAGCTCCTGGGACACCTGGCTTCGCCAGTCTCGGTTGCCGGCCGCTTGGTGCGCGGCGCTCGCTTGTTCCACGTGCCCCGCAATGAGTTCGGCAACGGGGATGTCCGGGTTGCGCAAGATATGGCGCAGGTAACCGAATCGTCCCGCGCTGGTGAACTCGACGATCTCGTCTTGGCTGCATTGCCAGATGCGATCCAGGCTCAGCGGCGCCCGCGGCGGCAAAAGATGGTGAATACGCCCATCCCTCTGGTAACCAACGGAGAGCACGCTGATCTCCATCGGCACGGTGCGGTTCACGCGATTGTCTTCGATCACGGTGGGGTCCACGCGTTCCATGGTGACGAGCTGGCGCACGAGCCCATCGTCGACCACGCTGATCTCGTGTACCACTCCGTAGATGTGGTCCACCTCGCCCAGCGGGGCGCGCACCAGCGCGCCAAAACGCGGCGCGTCCTGCACCATCACGCGCGTGCCCGCCACGAAACCGCCGATACCCGCGCGCAGCAGATGTCCGATGTGCAATTCTTTTTCCGCCAAATTAGCTCCTTGCCCGTCCTGGCAATTCTTTCATGACCTGTTTGTGCGAAGCGCGCCCCATGGGAATGCCCTGCGCATGCAGTTCACTGGTCAGCATTTGCGTCAGTTGGTCCTTCTCTTCACGTGTGACCAGTGCGATCTCGTGGGCGCGATGCAAGATGTAAGGATAACTGAGCGCGCCGAGCACATTGCATTGATCAATGAGCAGCGCGTGCAGCGCGTCGAGAAGAGTGCGATCTTCAACTACCCACGCCGGAATTTCAACCCGCGCCAACCACGCTTCTCGTTCGCTACCGGCGTTCAAATAGAAGAAGTGCAAAGCCAGCGGACCTTCATAGTGTTCTGCGAGATGCGTCTGCAACTCAAACACGGCGGATCTCTCGCCGGAAGCTAGCAGGACGCTGAACAGATCATTGTCAGCTACGCCGCGCAACGGGCGCTCTTTGCGTATCTCGCCCAGTTTTTCGTCGGGTGTGGCCGCCACCTCGAGGGCGCGCACCACCAGGTCAGCGCGCGGCTTATCCACATAACCGGCGGTGGCCGCGCCGGTTTTGTGCAAATCAGTAAGTGCTTTCGTATAAATCTCGAGATTTTTCGTGAAGCTTGCCTGCTCTTCGGGGTCCCGGCTCCGCCCGCCCCAGAGCTCCAACGGCCCGTCGGTCAGGGTGAGGGTTGGTTTGATCCTGGCGGCTGCCGCAAGCTCAGCCAACAGGATGCGCTCCCCCTTGTCGCGCTCGAGGCTCACCATCTCGTCGGTGAACGTCCCGCTGGCCGAGTATTCTGCGAAGTGCAAGCGGCTGTCCGTGTGCTGTATTGGCGCCTGGCCCGACCCCGTGAGCATGGTGATCGCCCCAACGTTCACCAGGAAATAGTTAACCGCTTCGTGGCGGCTGGCATTGATCTGCGAGCCGTCGGCGGCGATTAGCGCGGCTTGATCGGGCGGCTGAGGCAAAGGGTGGGTCGAGGTCAATGGCTCACTCCCAGGCTTTGCGGAACGCAGCCAGCTATCCAGCCTGGCGGCCTCCTCAACTTTGGCTCGAAGTTCGGCGCCACGCTCAGCGTTGGCGTCGAGCAGGTCCTGCGCCTTGGCGCGCAAGGCGTTCAGGCGGCGCTGCTCAGCAGGCGCCTTTTCGGCGATCTCACGCACCTGCTTCTTGACAGAGAGAAAATCTAGTGGCATAATTTCTAGAACAAGTGTTCAGACCTTGGAAACAAGGAATGAACCTTGTTCAGAACACTTGTTTTATTGTAACTCAAGACCCCTTTCCCGCCTCATTGTAAACGGGAAGGGTCACGAAACTAGCAACAAGTGGAAAGGATGCAAGATGAATGAAGCAAAGGCCAGTTACAACGGGTATTTCCGCAGCCCGCGGGGGAATAAGGACCAGTTCACCCTCCGCCAAACCGACGAACAATCCGATAAGGACTTCATCGCACGCGTTAAACAGTTCCTCAAACTGCTCGAACAAAGCGGCTGGACGGAATGGAGCGCGGAGGAAGAAGGCCGCGCCGTCGCTCACGAAACCGCCACGCGCAACGGAAAGTCCCCCACGCGCTCCTCTGAGCGCAGCTCAGATCAGCGCACGGGGCAAGCCTTCGACGTCGAGAGCATCGCCCTCGCCGCTGGCGGCGACCACCCGCGCTGGGTGGTGAAAGGCGGCAACTTCAAGAAGTTCGGCGTTACCTGCTGGCCAGAAACGCTTGAGGCCGCCGGCGTCGCGGAAAAACTGGATCCATTAAAGGAAAACAAACCTAAGGGCAATTGGGTCGCCCGCTACACCGAACGCCAAAACGACGAAGGCAAGTGGGTGCCCGATAAGGTGATCGAACTGGAGAAGGTGAAACCGTAGCAACCAGAAGCGAGTGACCCTGGCGCTCGCTTCTTTATCTCTTCATTGCGAGGAGGATTGAACCCTGTGCGTTACGTTCATGTATAACCCGACGAAGCAATCTCCCGCACCACTTGCAAAGAGTCCGGGAGATTGCTTCGCGGCGTAACGCTCGCCTTCCGGCTAGCTTACTTGCTCGCAATGACAATGGCGCCACTCACTGGCGCTTCCCATTCCAGCTTGCTGTGCTCGGCGATCAACTGATCCCACATTCGGCCGATATCTTCTGGCATGGGTGAACTGCGTCGCGTGCTCATGTCGATGTGGACGCCGAGCAATTCCTGGGTGGCGGCGAGTTCGCCGTCTTTGGCTCTCACCATGAATTCAATGAAGTGAAACAGCTTGGCATTTCGTTTTAGTGCGCGGAGATAGACTATGAATTTGTCCCCAGCGCGCAGCTCGGCAAAGTAGCGAACGTGGGTCTCAATGGCAAAACTCCCGGAACCCGTTTTTGTGTGATAGTCGCGCCCGAAACCGATGCTGTTGTAAAAATTCCAAACTGCGACATCGAAAAAGTGGATGTACCACATCACGTTCATGTGGTCCAAAAAATCAAGATACTTGGGTTCGACTGTGGCTTCAAGCGCGAGCGGTAATTGGCGAAAGTCCATGTTGAGATTATAAATAGCAACCATAAAGGAGAGTGAAACATGAGCCCCAAGACAAAGAGCAAGAGGCCGCCGAAGAACGGCTCCTGGAAGGGCTACTTCACTGACGGTAAATTGGAAAGCGTTGGTTCATACAAGAATGGGAAGAAGTCGGGCTTGTGGAAATTCTATTACCGTAACGGCAAACTGAAAGCCACCGGGCACCTGGAGGCTGGCAAGTTCACAGGCTTGTGGAAGTGGTGGGGAGAAAATGGCCAGTTGCGCCAGCAAGGCAAATTCGAAGAGGGCAGACAAGTTGGCTCCTGGAAGCGGTGGCTTGCAAGCGGACAGCTATATGACGTGGGGAGCTACAAAAACGGTCAAAAAGTCGGCCCATGGAAAACATATGATAAGAAGGGAAAGTTGAAACGCGAGGTTATCTTCAAGGAAAAACCGTCCCGGAAAACATCTGCAAGGAGAAAATAGACGATTTCCCCTCCTGTTTTGTCTTGAAAAATACCCCTTGGTATAATGCCGAATTCGCCATGAAATCCAGGGTTCGCACCACATCAAAAAAGAAAACGAGCACATCAATGCCCGCAACGACACTGGATAAAAAAGACCATCTGGAGCTCTACCATCAAATGGTGCTCATCCGCCGCCTCGAAGAGCGCGCTGCAGCGCTCTACCAGGAAGGCAAGATTGGCGGCTTCTTGCATCTTTATATCGGCCAGGAAGCAGTCAGCACCGGCATCATCTCGGCCCGCAAGCCTGAAGACCGCGTGATCACCGCTTACCGCGATCACGGCGTTGCCCTCAACGTAGGCATCCCCGCCAAGCAGGTGATGGCCGAGTTGCTGGGCAAGGAAACCGGCGTCTCCAAGGGCCGCGGCGGTTCGATGCACATGGCCGATGTCACTCGGAATTATTGGGGCGGGCACGCCATCGTGGGCGCACATATCCCGATCGCCGCCGGCATGGCCCTCGGCGACCAGTATCAGGGCAACGAAGCCGTCACGATCTGCATGTTTGGGGATGGGGCCATCAACATCGGATTTTTCCACGAAGGACTTAATCTTTCCAAAGCCTGGAACCTGCCCGTCCTTTGGATCTGCGAAAACAATCAGTATGGCATGGGAACCTCAGTGAGCCGCGCCACCGGGCTAACCGAGATCCACAAGCGCGCCGATGGCTACGAGATTCCCCACTCGCGCCTCGAAGACGGCATGGACGTGATGAAGGTCCGTGAGGCCACTGCTGCGGCTCTTGAGCACGTACGCAACGGCAAAGGCCCGTATTTCCTTGAGATCGTCACGTATCGTTACCAGGGTCACTCCATGGGCGACCCGCAGCGCTATCGTAAAAAGGAAGAGGTCACCCAATGGGAGAAGACCGACCCTATTGGTATCTACAATCACTACTTGACCTCCGAGAAGATCGCCACTAAGGAAGACCTCGCCAAGGTTGAAAAGGATGTCGATGCCGAGATCCAAGAGGCTGTGGACTTTGCCGAGACCAGCCCTGAGCCCGCGGTTGACACCCTGTTCGACTACGTCTATTCGGGGGATAGCAATGCCTGAAACTTGTCCCGAGCGAGCCGCGGAGTTGATCCTGACCCTGACCACGAACGAAGTGAGGGGAAGGGGAATGGGCGGCGACGAGGGATCGTTACTATTCCCAAACTGGGGATCAAATATATGCGGCAACACAAGGTGAACAATGCCCGAGGTTAATATGCGCCAGGCCATCTCCGACGCGCTGCGCGAAGAGATGCTGCGCGACGAAAAAGTATTCATCATGGGGGAAGAGGTTGGCGTTTGGGGCGGCACGTATGCGGTGACCAAGGGTTTCTACGAAGAATTCGGCGAGAAACGCATCAAAGACACGCCGATCTCTGAAGCGGCCATAATTGGCGCCGGAATCGGCGCCGCGTTGGTCGGCTTGCGACCCGTTTCCGAACTCATGACAATCAACTTTGCGTTCGTTGCGATGGAGTACATCGTCAACGAAGCGCCCAAGCTGCGCACGATGTTTGGCGGCCAATTCAAGATCCCGCTCGTGATCCGCGCGCCCGGCG
>JBOGUK010000230.1:0-8303 GCA_050695915.1 Anaerolineales bacterium | reverse complement strand
ATGAATGATTGTATGACAATCGGTTCGCCGATTATAATTTTAGACGCAAACCTTGCAAAAATGAATGCCAAAGATATCATAATCAAAAAACGAGACGGGGGGGAACTCAACAAGCAAGAGATCGACTACTTCATTCAAGGGTTTACAGAAGGCACCATTACTGATTATCAGGCATCGGCCTGGGCCATGGCGGTTCTTCTCAGGGGGATGACCGATCGCGAAACCAAGGATCTCACCTTGGCTATGGCGTTCTCGGGGGAAACGCTAGATCTTTCTGAGGTTGTGGATGTCGCACTGGACAAACATTCAACTGGAGGCGTGGGCGATAAAACGACCTTGGTGGTGGAGCCGGTAGTGGCGGCGTGTGGTTTGCCTGTAGGAAAGATGTCTGGTAGGGGATTGGGTTTTAGCGGCGGCACTCTTGACAAGATGGAATCGATCCCGGGTTACCGGACTGATTTGACCACCGAAGAGTTCAAGAAGCAACTGCGGGATATTGGACTAGTGCTCACCGGTCAGACGAACAACCTTGCTCCGGCCGATGGCAAACTTTACGCGCTCCGCGACGTTACAGGGACTGTTGACGCATTGCCGCTTATTGCATCCTCCATCATGAGCAAGAAAATCGCAGCCGGAGCGCAAAGAATGGTTCTTGACGTAAAAGTTGGGCTTGGCGCATTCATGAAAACGCTGCCACAGGCACGCGCCCTCGCGAAGATCATGGTTTCCATCGCCAAGTTAACCGATCGCAGAGCCGTAGCGCTGTTATCTGATATGAATCAGCCATTGGGAAGTGCAGTTGGCAATGCCCTGGAGGTCCGAGAGGCAATCGATACGTTGCGAGGGAAAGGGCCTGATGATTTCCGGGAGCATTGTTTGGAAGTCGCCAGTCATTTGATCCTGCTCGGGGGAAAGGCTTCGACCTTGGCGAAAGCCCGAGCCTTAGCGGAAAGTAAACTCAACCATGGCACCGCCGAAAAACGATTTCAGGAACTGGTGGCAGCACAGGGAGGCGATGTGGATTTTGTGAGAAATCCAGATCGTCTGCCAAAGGCCGAATTGGTTGAAGCGATACCTTCACCAAAAACAGGTTATCTAAAAGCTGTGAATGCGCAAGAAGTGGGGGAAACTTCGGTGGATTTAGGCGCTGGCAGACTCAAGAAAAGCGATCCCATCGATCATTCAGTTGGCGTGGTTGTCTACTGCAAGGTTGGCGACAAGATTGAAAAGGGGCAACCATTATTTGCTGTCCATGCCAACGATCGGAGCAAACTGGAAACAGCCCGCGAACGAGTTTTGGCGGCTCACAAATGGTCCAGTAAAAAGATAAAACCGCTTCCTCTGTTTTACGGACTTGTTAAATAAAAAGACCCGCATTTTCTGCGGGTCTCTGTCTCTCTAGGGAACACCGGCAAGGAACGCATATCCAAGTGTTCCGGGACCGGTATGGGTGCCAACGGCTGGACTTACATCGGTTAGCGCTGTCTCGATAGGATTGACTTTCTTGCTGCCTTCTTCCAGAAGACTCTTTGCGTCTTCTTCGGCATTCGCGTGGAGCACCGCAAGACGGACCGGTGTCCTTCCCGCGATGCGCTCCACCAGCAATTCCACCATTCGATCCAGCGCCTTGCTTTTCGTGCGAACCCTTTCCACGGCTTCCAGAGCGCCGTCCCTTACTTCAAGGATTGGCTTGAGATTTAACGCGGTGCCCAGAAACCGAGACGCGCCGCCAATGCGGCCGCCGCGATGAAGGAATTCAAGCGTGTCCACCATCAGCATCACCCCGCTGTTGTTACGCGTGCTTTCTGCGATCTTTACGCATTCCTCAAGGGATTTACCTGCTTTTGCAGCCTTGGCTGCTTCCAACAGCGGCCAGCCTGTCCCCATGGACGCGGAGCGGCCGTCTACGATGGCGATGTTCGCTCCCGAAACCAATGCCTTGGCTTGTTCAGCCGAAGCGATGGTTCCCGAGAATTTTGCCGAAACATGCATTGAAAGGATATCGGTAAATCCGTTCGCGGCCAGGTTTTCGTAAGTTTCTTTGAATGATGCCGGGGTGGGTTGTGAGGTAGTTGGCATTTCCTTGGCGGTGGCTAATCTTTTGTAGAACTCAGCGGGCTGGATATCAACACCATCCCGCAGTTCCTCTCCCCCCCAGATGATCACGGAGGGTACTACATAGATTTCATAACCTTTTGATAGTTCCGCTGGGAGATAAGTTGTACTATCGGTCACGAGTGCAACTTTTGCCATTTCTGCTCCTTGAGAAAGAGAATGCCGGTACGGCTCTGGTTAAAAGAGAAACACCCCCTCGCCTTACAAGTCGCGGGCTTGACCGTGTGTTTTCTACAAGCTACAATTCCAGGTCGTTTAATCAAGGAATTTTGAAGGAGTCTTAGTTAATGGTAAGAATTCGATTACGCCAGGTGGGTGGTAGAAACCAGGCAAGTTTCCGCATTGTGGCCGCGGACAAGGAGAGCCCGCGTAACGGGCGATTCATTGAGATTCTAGGATATTACAATCCGCGTACTCAACCCGCGACTATTCAATTAAAAGAAGACAGGATCTACCAGTGGATGAGCAAGGGGGCTCAGCCAAGCGATTCGGCGGCCGCTGTGTTCAAAACTGCAGGGCTGGACACTCGATATGAGCGCTTCAAGGCTGGCGAGAAGATCGAGACGCTCTTGGCTGAAGCTGAGGGAAGTGCGGCCGCTCGCAACTCGAATCCAAAAACGCGTTTTTCGGCCCCACAGCAGAGTAAGAAGCCTAGGAAGAAGGAAGGTGAATTCGCTCAGGCAGCTGAACCTGTTGCTGAAGTGCAGGCTGTTGAGCCAGAAGCGCCTGAGGCGCCGGCCGAACAATCTTCGTCTGAAGCTTGATTGAATGAAGCAACTCATCGAGTATATTGCTCGCTCGTTAGTCGATAATCCCACCAAGGTTTCCGTAAAAGAACGAGGTCAAGGGGAGGACGGCTCTGAAATTTCTTTGCAAGTTGCTAAAGAAGATATGGGGCGAGTGATTGGGCGTAATGGTCGTGTGGCCAACGCTATTCGTATCCTCCTTCAGGTAGCCGCGGCGCGCGAAGGAAAACGCGCCTTTTTGGAAATTGTTGAACCCAGGTGAGCTCATCCCCGCGGCGCTCGCGTTCAAAGAACGGTGAAATGACTCCAGGCTCGCACAAAAATGGCGAGCCTGAATTTGTTTTAGTGGGGATTGTGAGAGGACCGCATGGAATCCAGGGAGAAGTTCTCGTGGAGCCAAAAACCGATTTTCCTGAGAGCCTGCAAAAAGGAGACGTCTTATTTCTCGGGGAGGAGAAACGGCCTGTTAGGATTCGCAGTCGCAGAGATCACAAAGGGATCCTCATGTCGTTTGAAGAATTCAATTCTCCGGAGGATTGGAGAGGTGTGCGGAATCAATTGTTGTTTCGGCGCGCAATCGATAGCCCCAAGTTGCCCGAGGGGACTTACTATGTTCACGAATTAATCGGCATCGAGGTGTTGCAAGAAAATGGAGAGCCCATCGGGTTTGTAGAAGATATTTTGAAAACGGGGGCAAATCAAGTGTACGTTGTTAGAGAAACGAGTGGAAAAGAAGTGCTGATACCCTCTGTCAGCGAGTTTATACGGGATATTGACTTGGGGAACAAGCAGATGATTGTCCGACTGTTACCGGGAATGCGCTCTTAGCAGTCACCGAACGAGTCTTGACACACCGAAAACGAGTGTGCTATTCTGTGCCGACTTTTGGGCAAAGAAATTGAGTTGGGGGCCCGTAATATGAACGACGAAAGACTTCATTGGCTTGCACTAAACACAGTAAAAGGGATCGGAGCTGTTCGATTTAAAGCCTTGATGGAAACCTTTGGTTCCGCGCAAAAGGCATGGGATGCTAAACCGGAAGAGCTATATCGATTAGGAATCGGTGAGGTGGCGGTTAACAATTTAATTGCCGCGCGCCGCGAGCGCGTGCTGAGTCAAATTCCCGCGGATCTTGAACGCTACCAGGTCCAGGCGTTGACTTGGGAAGATGAAACCTATCCGCGTCGCCTGAGGGAGTTAGATCAGGCTCCGCCGGTCCTCTACGTACGCGGCGAACCACTGCCAGAGGACGAATGGGCCGTTGGCGTAGTGGGAACTCGCAAGGTCACTGAATATGGCCAACAGGTCGCTGAGGAACTTGCCACTTTTCTGGCGCAAAATAGCGTTGTGGTTGTTAGTGGACTGGCGCAGGGAGTGGATGGCATCGCTCATAAAGCAGCCCTGGACGCGGGCGGGCGGACAATTGCTGTGCTTGGGCACGGGCTGGATCGAATTTACCCCGCAGTTCATCGTCCGCTAGCCGAACGGATAATTGGCCAGGGTGTACTGGTTAGTGATTACTCGATAGGGACTCCGCCTGAATCGGCGAACTTTCCACCACGCAATCGAATAATTTCCGGACTTTCCCTCGCCGTCGTGATTGTCGAAGCGGGCGAAGAAAGCGGCGCTCTGATTACGGCTGGTTTCGCCGCCGAGCAGGGAAGGGAAGTATTCGCGGTGCCTGGAAAGATATATTCGCCCCAAAGTAAAGGAAGCAACCGTTTGATCCAGCAGGGTGCCCATCCGCTGGTCAACTTTGAGGATTTGCTTGATGCATTGAATCTGCAAATGATGGGCCAGCAGAAGGTTGCCCGGGCCGCGCTGCCTACGGACCCGACTGAGGCAAAGTTATTCGACCTGTTGAGCCACGAACCTTTACATGTCAATGAAATCGGGGCCAAATCTTCCCTGCCGATCGATCAGGTTTCCTCTACATTAGCGCTGATGGAGCTTAAAGGTCTGGTGAAACAGGTAGGTGTGATGAGCTATGTCGTGGCTCGAGAATTGCGCGCAGAATACACGGTGGATAACGGTTAAGAATGAAGGGCGAGAAATTTGCGGTGATCATGGCGGGTGGAGGCGGAACACGGCTGTGGCCGCTTTCCAGGAAATCTCGACCCAAGCAGATGCTTCCCCTCATCGAGGATCGCACGTTGTTTCAAACTGCCTTGCAGAGGCTTCAAGGGCTTTTTTCCCTCAGCCACATTTTCGTGGTTACTGGAAAGCAACAGGCCATGGAGCTGCAGCAGCAGGCTCCCGAGCTAAAGCCAGAAAACTTTCTCATTGAGCCGCAACCCAAAGGCACAGCGGCTGCTATCGGATTGGCGGCCGCATTTTTGCAGGCTGAACATCCTGGCGCAAGCATGGCCGTCTTGACAGCCGACCATTACATCGGCAACGAAAAGTTGTTCCACCTATACTTATCTGCCGCCTTTGAATTGGCTGAAAAGAATAAGTTGGTTACTCTGGGAATAGAACCTGCTTTCCCGGCTACCCAATACGGGTATATCGAAATCGGCAACCCGCTGGGTGTCTACAATGGTTTTGAGGGTTATGAAGTTGAGCACTTCAAAGAAAAGCCGGAACGCGAAGAGGCCAAAAAGTTAATTGATCAGGGCGACCACGTGTGGAACTCCGGCATGTTCATTTGGAAGGTCCAATGCATTTGGGATGAATTTTCGCGCCAGATGCCCGACCTGCATAAGGCTCTGGAACAAATTCGAGCTGTCTGGGGAACGGCTGAATATGAACCCATTATCAACGAGGTCTGGCCACGGCTGGCTAGCCAAACGATCGATTATGGAGTGATGGAGAAGGCGAAAGATGGCGCCGTGATCCCGGCGAAAGATCTCGCCTGGAACGATGTGGGCTCCTGGACCTCGTTGTTTGAAGTATTGAAAGTAAACGGTTCGGGGAACCTTGTCTTATCGGAAAAATATCTCGAATTCGATAGCAGCAATTTATTGATACATAGCAACGGGGAGCAGCGTTTAATCGTTACCGTGGGAGTAAATGACCTGGTGGTTGTGGATACGGGTGACGTCTTGTTGATCTGTTCTCGGGAGCGCGCACAGGATCTGCGTAAGGTGATTCAGTACTTGAGGGACAATAACCTTGAGCATTACTTATAAAACATTGGAGGAAACAATTCTTTGGAAGCATATTGCGTAAAGTGTAAAACGAAACGCGAGATTCTGAATCCGCAGGCGGAGTTCACCAAATCCGGAGCGCCCGGCACGCGCGGCACGTGCCCGGTGTGCGGCACTACGTTGTTTCGTATGGGCCACACGCCCGCTCACGAGAATCTGACGCCTCCCGCTCGGCCGACGCGCGAGGAAAAGATCAACGCGAAACGGTCGGGCAGTTTGGTGATCGTCGAGTCGCCCGCAAAAGCTCGCACGGTTGGCCGTTACCTGGGAAACGGGTACAAGGTCGAAGCCTCGGTGGGGCATGTTCGCGATTTGCTGCGTTCCCAGTTATCTGTTGATGTCGAAAATGATTTTGAGCCCAAATACCGCATCCCCAATGAAAAGCGCCAGGTTGTTAAAGACTTAAAGAAAGACGCCGAAAAAGCGGAAAGAATTTTTCTGGCTACCGACCCGGATCGCGAGGGGGAAGCGATTGCCTGGCATTTGATTGAAGCCGCCGAGATTGAGCCCCAACGGACAAAACGCGTGGTCTTCCATGAGATCACCAAGCCTGCTATCGAAGAAGCCTTTGCACACACGCGAGAGATCAACATGGATCTCGTTGACGCCCAGCAGGCGAGACGTGTGCTGGATCGCCTGGTTGGCTACAGCATGAGCCCAATTCTTTGGGTAAAGGTTCGGAACCGCCTGTCTGCGGGGCGCGTTCAATCTGTCGCATTGCGCCTCATCGTTGAACGCGAGCGCGAAATCGAAGCGTTTGTTCCTGTCGAATACTGGTCGATCGAAGGAGAATTTCAACCCGATGGCAGTACGACGAGGTTTACTGCCAAGCTGGCCGGTATTGATGGCAACGAGCCCGACCTAAAAGGCAAGGGTGATGTTGATCCGCTCTTAGAGGATCTGCACGGGGCGGATTACACAGTCAAAGAAATTGTCCGCGGACAGCGCCGCCGCAAGCCGCTTGCCCCGTTTACAACAAGCACACTGCAGCAAGAAGCCTCGAGAAAACTGGGCTTTACGGCCAAACGCACCATGGCGGTGGCGCAGCAGCTGTATGAGGGCGTTGAGATAGGGGAAGGCCAAAGCACAGGCCTGATCACTTACATGCGCACAGATTCCACCAATGTTGCTCAGGGTGCCCAACAAGAAGCTCGAGACTATGTAAAGGAAGTGCACGGGCAAAGTTACCTGCCTGATGAAATTCCCGTCTACAAGACGCGCTCCAAGAGCGCGCAAGAGGCTCACGAAGCGATGCGCCCGACTTCGGCGCACAGGGCGCCGGCGCAAATTAAAGATAGGCTAAGCCGCGATCAATACCGGCTGTATCAGTTGGTCTGGCAGCGCTTTATTGCCTCGCAAATGGCGCCTGCCGTTTATGACACAGTCTCAGTCCGTATCAATGGGAAGGGCGCGGCTCACAAGTATCTATTCCGTGCTTCCGGTTCAAACTTAGTGTTTCCGGGCTATCTGGCTGTATATGAGGAGTCCAAACAAGAACGAGCCGACGGGGACGAAAATGGCGACAAGATCCCTACAGATTTAGTCCAGGGACAAGCCTTGAAGTTGATCGAGCTGTTTCCCCATCAGCATTTCACCCAACCGCCGCCGCGCTACAGCGATGCAACCCTGGTGAAAACCTTAGAGGAATACGGCATCGGCCGTCCCTCAACATATGCGCCGACTCTGAATACGCTCCAGCAGCGCGGTTACGTGGTGCGTGAGGAGCGCCGTTTCATTCCCACGGAAACAGGCCTTTTGGTAAATGATCTGATCACATCTCATTTCCCTGAAGTTGTTGACTATGGCTTCACCGCTGAAATGGAAACCCATCTGGATAAGATCGCTGCTGGTGAGGAAAATTGGAAGAAAGTGATGCGCGATTTTTATGGGCCTTTTTCCGAGGTTGTTGAAAAGGCAAAGCGGGAAATGCCTGAATCCAAGGCGGAGCCAGAATATGTTGGGCGCACTTGCCCAACTTGCAATCAGGGCCAACTGATCATCCGTTGGGGGCGCTATGGCAAATTCATTGGCTGCGAAAGGTTCCCAGATTGCCGTCATACTGAACCTTGGCTGGAAAAAATCGGGGTTAAGTGCCCCCTGGATGGCGGAGAAATCGTGGAAAGGCGCACCCGCAAGGGACGCATCTTTTATGGCTGCGCTAATTATCCTACCTGCGAATTCACCTCGTGGAAGAAACCCATCGCCACACCGTGCCCAAATTGCAGCGGTACACTGGTGATCGCGAACAAGCAATTTGCGCAGTGTTTGAATTGCGAGAACCAGTATCCGCTCA